>DAOLIP010000025.1:0-36509 GCA_035328475.1 Ferruginibacter sp. | reverse complement strand
GGACCTGCTGCGGAAAATAAAAGCCGGTTATCTTTTATATGGAAAGAACCCGGTATTGGGAGGGCTTCTTTCTATTGGCTACAAGAAGCCTGAATATTTTTCCTGGATGAAAACCCCGGGAGTGAAATATGACGACGCCATACTGGATGTAGGCACCGGCAACGGCAGCCTGTTGCTTAATCTTTATAAGATCGGGTTTACCAACCTCACCGGCATTGATCCTTTTATTGATAAGGAGCAACAATACGGTGCCGTGAATATTTATAAGAAAGACATTTACGAAATGCAGGGCAAGTTTGATTATATCATGCTGCATCATGCGTTTGAGCACATGGATGAGCCATTGAAAGTATTGCTGCAGTTGAAGAAACTGCTTAACCCAGGAAAATTTATTTTGATACGCATACCCCTGATGGGCATGTACGGATGGAAAAAATACGGACTGAACTGGGTCGGGCTGGATGCTCCCCGCCATATCATCATTCATACGGTAAAGAGTATGCAGTTGCTGGCAGAGCAGGCGGGTATGCAGTTGAAACATATTGAGTTCGACTCGGGCCCTTATCATATATGGGCGAGTGAACAGTATCAGAACGATATTGCGTTAATGGAAAAAGGATCGTACATGGTAGACAGGGCTGCCTCGCCTTATACAAAAGAGAAGATAAAAGAATTTGCAGAAATAGCAGCGCAAACAAACCGGGACAAAGAAGGCGACCAGGCTGCGTTTTATTTATATGCCCCCTGATCTTTTATCTTTTTATAGCAACGTTTCATCAGCATCTTCGACCAGTTGGTCTGTTTGATCACTATGCGTGGGATCGGTTTCTGAAAAGCAATGATGTCTTCTATACGATCCGGCAACTGCCCGGTATATCCCAGATCTTTTATGGTCTCCAGTTTTTTTACCCGGAATCGTTTTACCAGGTTCCATACACAATGAAATACATATTCATGCTGCAACAAAAGGCCGGAAGGAAATTTGGCAAGCATGGATAAATATTCAGGCACTTCCACCCTTGGGTTTTTATACAACGAATGGGAAACCTGGGTATCGTTGGTGCCAATATTCACCAGCATTTCATCAATATATTCATAACCGGGATGCGCCAGCATATAGCGGATATAAAAATCAATATCTACCACCCATTTATAATCTGTATCGTATGATATTGTTTCATCTTTGCGGTGCATTGCCGTGCTTGGGTGCCCGATCACATTAGCAAAAAAAAGATTCAGGGGGGTGTCATTCAACATGTCTTTCTTCCAGCCGGATAAATACTCGTTCACTTCCTTACCGGACGAAGAATAAATATTGTTACAGGCAGAAAAAATAAAAGCATTTTTTGTATTTGCCGCCACAGTTGCAAACTTTTGCAAGGCGCCCGGGTTTGCGAACCAGTCATCGTCATGCATCAGTTTCAGCCACTGGCCACTTGCTTTTTGCAGGGCAATATTCCAGTTGCCCGGCATACCGGCGGCCGGTTCATTCTTACTGTATCGTATGGATAATGAACCGGAAAGCTGCCGGACCAGGTTGGCAACAGAATCATCCGGACTGTCGTCGGTTATGATAATTTCATAGTCTTTGAATGTTTGACTGGCAACAGAACTTAATAAACGCTGCAGGTTTTCTGCACGCTTATAAGCAGGAATGCAAATGGAGATAAATGGCTTTTCCATAAATTAATTGCCGGGATCTTATTAAACAGGATTAAAAATAAGTTATTACGGGTTGAAAATAACCGACCCGGAATTTTAATAGCATAATAGCAGGCCCATTCAATACATTTAAACGGTTATTTTTGTAAAACTAAAAAATAAAAATTGCCAGTTCCCGCCAGCATATGTAATACCCTTGAGCAGTACTTTGATAAGATACTGGTGGTATCTGTTACCCGGTTTACCGACCGGCACCAGCAGGTGGCGCATAAATTGGAAGGGCTATCCTTCGATTTTTTCTGGGGAGCAGATAAGCAGAAGCTTAATGTGGAGTTGCTGGAAAAAGAGGGAGCCTATAATCAAGCACAGGCAAAAAAAAATCAACGGCAGGGCAAGGCCCTCAACCTTGGCGAAATAGCCTGTTCGCTTTCGCACCGCATGCTTTACGAGGAAATGATAAAACAGCAATGGCAGAAAGTGCTGGTATTGGAAGACGATGTATTGCCTTTGATCGATAATATAGCGGCATTACCCCAGGCATTACAAGAGCTTCCTGCCGGCTGGGAATTGGTTTACCTGGGATATTTAAAACACGAACAGGTAACGGCAGGTCTGAAGACAAAGCAGCTTTTTTATAAGATCGCCAGTGCATTGGGGCTCATGAAATGGAGTTATAAGATGGTGGCCAATCTTCTTCCCAAACCGTACAGCAGGCATTTAAGAAAAGCAGGATTTCATGACTGCACGCATGCCTATGCCATTAGCCTGCCTGCTGCAAAAAAACTGCTGGCTGCACAAACCCCCGTTGTGTACAGGGCCGACGACCTGCTGAGTTCCACAATAATGAAGGGAGAGTTAAAGGCTTTTGTGACCGAACCTAAATTCTTTGACCAGGAGATCTTTCATAGTGCAGCAGCGGCATCAGAGATAAGGCCCGCTGAAAGAAGTTAAAGCGCATCTGTTTTTTTCTTCAGCTTTTCTGCGTAATCCGATTTCATCTTAACAAGTTCATCATAATATTTTAATGCTTCGGATTTTTGTTTTTTGGCGGCATAACAAAGCCCGGAATAGTAATGATTCAGCTCTGTTTTTTCAACAGCGATTGATCTCTTTAACTGTACCAGGGCTTCGTCGTAATTACCCAGGGCGTAGTACGAATACCCAAGTTCGGTAATAGCACTTACATATTTATTATCGGCTTCGATGGCTTTTTTCAGATAAATAATGGCATCGTTGTATTTTCCCAGTTCATTGCAACACCAGCCGGCCCAGTAATTTGCTTTTTTATTTGTGACCTCAATCTCCAGGACCTTTTGGTAATAAGTAAGCGCTGTGGCATATTCATTCTTAAGGTCCCGGTATACATCTGCAGCACCATTGGTGGCTGTAATTGATTTCGGATTCAGCTCTATGGCTTTTTTGTAATTTTTTATGGCATCATCTGCTTTGTCAAGCTGCTTGTATGCATATCCGAGTTCATTATAGGTACTTACATCACCCGGATATATCTCATTGGCTTTGTTCATAGAAATAATGGCATCGCTGTATTTCCCCAGTTCGTTCTCTGAATATCCCTTGCGGTAGTAAACCTCGTCGCTGGTAACGTTAGGTTCATAGGATATATAAAGATTAAGGTTTTCCAGTGCTTTCTTATAGTTTTCTTCATCATAGTATAAATAGCCCAGGTATTTATAAGCAAGTGCATAGCCTGGTTTCAGACTAATACATTTAGTGTAATTCTGTTTTGCTTCTTCTTTTTTATCCGACTTTTCCAGGGCATACCCGATCTCCAGGTAAACTTTCGGTTCATTGGGCCATAACAATCTTGCCTTTTGCAGGTAGGTAAGGGCTTGGCTGTAATTCTTTAATTCTGTGCTGCACCAGCCGGCATAATACAATGCCTCTTTGTGATCAGGATTGAGCTCAATGGCTTTATTGAATGCGGTAATGGCTTCTGCGTATTTCTTCTGGTCTTTGTAGTTAATACCCTCGTTGTAATACCCGGGGGCCAATTTTCCGCCTTGAGAAAAGGTGAACTGAAAAGCCAGTAAGGCTATAAAGAACGGGGATAGTTGCCTGAACATGACATAAGAATTTTACACAAAGTACAATTATACGGTACCGGATGCAATACGTACCAATGGGTATTTCGGGCAGATTTAGAGAGCTGTGCAAGAGGCTGGCCGGAATACTATTTCATGGTATCAATTTTCTTTTTCAGCGAGACAGCCATTTTCTCATTCACTTTTCTAAGCTCTTCATATTGCCGCATGGCACCTTCTTTATCGTTCAGTTCCGTGTAACAAAAGCCGGAATAAAGTATGGCAACATCAACCACAGAAATGGCGAGGTTCTTTTGAAACTGTTCAATTCCTTCTTTGAATTTCCCGGTTCTGCGGTAGGCATGGCCCAATTCACCATAAGCGGGCCGGTAATTGTTGTCTAGTTCCAGCGACCGGACTGCGTAGGGGATCGCTTTATCGTGTTCTCCCCTGGCATTATAACACCAGGCTATGCTGTAGTAAGTTACTTTGTTCAGGCTGTCTGTTTTAAGCGCATTATTGTAACAGATAAGTGCCGAGTCATAATTTGGTTTTGAATCCCGGTAATAATTTCCAAGCGCAACATGTGCCGTTGCCATCAGCGGACTGATGGAAATGGCTTTATTATAATACCACACAGCGCTGTCGGGCCTGGTAGTTTTGGCATAAATAGTACCCATTTCCAGGTAGGCAGAATCAAATTTTTTATCAAGGGTGATGGCCTTTTTGAATGCAGCCATTGCTTCGAGGAACATATTCTTGTTTTTGAGATCAAGCCCGCTTTTGTAAAAACCTTTTGCGGAATAGAGTTGTGCAAAAACGGTGGAAATGGTAAATATGGAAATAGAAAGGAGTAAAATTTTTTTCATTATACGTAAGCTGTATTTGCTGCAAAATAAAACCATCTGTGGTTTTATTGAACAAATCAGGCTTTTATTTTCTGTTAAACATTGCGTGCATATAGCTTTTGCTGCCGTACCTTTGCCGCAGAAATGAAATACCTCTTCGGCATATTACTGCTTATTTTCCTGGGTTTTTTTCCGGCACCGGAGACGTCTGCCCAGTGCTCGGTTTGTACCAAAACATCCCTGCAGTTGGGTGAAAAGCCCGCCCAGGGAATGAATTCGGCCATTCTGTACCTGATGATGATGCCCTTTGCCATTGCGGGGTTTATCGGGTATCGCTGGTGGAAGAACAACAAAAAATTTGAAGAACAGGAAGCAAAGGGATCTAGTACTCCTTGATAAAACGATATAAGTTAAAATCGGCACCCGCCTTTTTAATACTTTCTTTTAACACTGCCTTATCTATATCACCCATTCTCCTTTGTTGCAAAAGGTGAAAGGCCTTTTCGGCAAGTAACCAGTATCTCTTTTCATCTTCTTTTTTATAGAGCAGTACGTTGTTTATCTTTTTTAACAGTTCATCAATACCGTTCTTCTGCAGGGCAATGGTCTTTATCACCGGCACTTCCATGCTGTGTATATGAAAAGCGGGGGCCAGCATGAGGCGAAGATTTTTTACAAAGAGATCGGCATCCGGCCGGTCGGATTTATTTACCACAAAGATGTCGGCGATCTCCATTAAGCCAGCCTTCATGGTCTGTACTTCATCCCCGGCTTCTGGCACTACTACCACTATGGTTGCATCTGCCAGTCCGGCAATCTCCACTTCACTCTGTCCTACACCAACTGTTTCTATAATGATATAATCAAATGGAGCAGTCTTCAGCAGATCACTTATTTCAATGATCTTTGGATGCAATCCGCCCAACGAACCCCTTGTGGCTAAAGAACGAATGAAAACCTTTGGATTATTATACCATTCGCTCATGCGGATGCGGTCGCCTAAAAGAGCGCCTAAGTTAAAAGGAGAAGAAGGATCAACACAAAGCACAGCCACCGATCTTCCGTCACTTACCAGGGAGCCGATCAATGCATCCACTAAAGTGCTTTTGCCGGCGCCGGGCGGACCGGTGATACCAATTACCGGAATGGCCGAGTGGGGTAATTCCTGCAACAGGTCTTCATAGCCGGGAACTTCATTTTCAATACTGGAAATACAACGGGCCAGCGTTTTAATGTTGCCCTGTCTTATTTCGTCTAACTGTTGTTTCCACATTGAACAAATTTCAATGTTTAATTTCAAATTCCAAACTAAATAAGTTTTACTGTCAGGCCGGGTAATCTTTAGTAGTGTCCTGGCTTCAAACCTGAACCACATAGACACAATAGAGAACATAGGTTTCACATAGATTCTGGCCTGTTCACTATGTGTACTATGTGGTTCAAAATTGGACACTACCTAATCTTTGCTATGCTGATTTTTATTGTTTCTTTGCAGGATGAACATTTCGGTTGTCATTATTACAAAGAATGAGGCCCATATCATTGGCAACACCCTGCAAAGCCTGCAACCGGTCATCAGTGATATGGTGATCGTTGACAGTGGAAGTACCGACAACACCCTGGATATATGCCGGCAATTCAATGCTCATATCATTGAGACAAACTGGTCAGGCTATGGCAATAACAAGAACAAAGGCATTGCTGCGGCAAAGAACGACTGGATACTGAGCCTGGATGCCGATGAAGCGATCGATGAAGAACTGAAGCGGGCGCTGCTGCAACTTTCTTTACAGGATGAAAACGAAGTGTTCAACATCCGGTTTAAAAATTTCTTCTGCAAAAAATGGATTCGCTTCGGCGAATGGGGTTTTGACAAACACATCCGCCTGTTTAACCGGAGGAAAGTCAAATGGAATAATGCAGCCGTTCACGAGAACCTTGTTTTTCCCAATAACGTTAAAGTGACCATGCTGAAAGGTAACATTCTTCATTATACCGTACAGAGCCGCCAGGAATATGCCGATAAAATGACCGGCTATGCCCGCATGAATGCAAAGAAGTACTTTGAATCGGGAAAGAAGCCGAATCTTTTCAAACAGTATTTATCGCCGGTGTTCGCCTTCCTGCAGCATTATATTTTCCGGTTGGGTTTTTTAGACGGGAAGGAAGGATTTCTTATTGCTAAAACAACATCGATGTACACATTTATGAAATATCGTTACCTTAAAGTGATGAATGATCATCCCGAATCCTGATTTTAAAAACAATAACCTGTGACCAATTTTATTCCCATATTTCCGCTCGGCATTGTTGTCTTTCCCGGTGAGCAACTGAACCTGCATATTTTTGAACCCCGGTACAAGCAACTTATCCACGAATGTTTTGAAGCAAAAAAGCCATTTGGAATACCCTCGGTGATCAATGATAAGATAAACGAGATGGGAACCGTGGTTGAGATAACCGAGATCAATAAGGAATACGATGACGGGAAGATGGACATTAAAACAAAAGGGTTACGGGTATTCCGCATGCTGGAAATGATCAATACCCTGCCCGGTAAATTATACAGCGGTGCCATTGTAAGTTACCCGGATAATGATGAAAAAGGAAACCGGGCATTGATGCAGGGCATTGTGAACGGGATCAAAGAACTGCACAAACTGCTCAACATTGAAAAGAAATTTTCCAGGCCGGATAATGAATTATGGAGTTATGATGTGGCGCATCATGCCGGACTTTCTCTGCAGGAAGAATACGAATTACTTGAACTGATGCAGGAACTGCAGCGCCAGGAATACTTAAAGCGCCATCTTAAAAAAGTGATACCGGTACTTGCCGAAATGGAAACACTGAAGGAAAAAGTAAAATTGAACGGACATTTTAAAAACCTAAAGGGCTTAGATGGTTAGATGGATGCTGGTCATCGAGTTAATGGCATTAAAAGGATATACTGCTTCTATAATGACGAACGACTTAATGACTACCGACGATTTACTGTTAACTTGTCTCAATAAATAGAACTTCATGAAGACCCTTTGTTTCGATTTTGGCAATACCCGGCTTAAGGCGGCCCTGTTTGAAAACGATCAACTCGTGAGCGACCTCGTACTGGAGAACAGCGATACAGGAACCATTGAGAAAGTACTGGATGAACATACTCCGGAAAAAGCAATTCTTTCTTCGGTGATCAACCACAACGCTGAAATAGAGGAGTTGCTGAAAACAAGAACCGTTTTTCATAAGGTCTCGCATCTCACTAAGATCAATTTTACCATCCCATCTGCTAAACCCGAAACGATCGGATCCGACCGGCTGGCCCTTTGTGCGGCGGCAGCCCGTTTTTACCCGGGCAAGAACAACCTGGTGATTGCACTTGGCAGCTGCATCACTTATAATTTCATTAACCAGTATCAGCAGTTCCTGGGGGGCAACATTTCTCCGGGGATGGAAATGCGCTTCAAATCCATGCAATACTATACCGCAAAACTTCCCCTCGTACAAAAAGACTGGAACTTCCCTCTGATAGGCTATGATACAAAAACCAACATGCAAAGCGGCGTAATAGCCGGCATAACCTTTGAAATAGATGGTTTTATTGATGTGTATTCGGCTAAATACGGCAACTTTAACGCTGTTTTAACCGGGGGCGATACGGCCTATTTTGCCGGGCAGCTTAAAAACAAGATATTTGCCGACTATAATTTTTTATTCAAAGGCTTATATGCACTCAGCGAAACTAACAATAGCTAGATCTTTTTCCGTACTTCTTATTGCTTTCGGGCTCCATTCAACAACCATTGCCCAGGAGAATTCGCCGTACTCACGCTATGGATTGGGCGATCTTACGCCTAATCAGAATATTTTTACAAGGGGGATGGGTGGAATTTCTGCAGCCACCAATGAAGGACGGAGCATTAATTTTACCAACCCGGCTTCTTTATCCGGATTGGGATTGACCATTTTTGACCTGGGCGCCGAAGTGGATTTCCGCACCTTAAAGAGCAGTAACCCATCAGCCAAGTTCACTTCAGTGAACACTTACTTTTCTTACCTGCAGCTGGGCTTTCCGCTTTCCACACCTAAAATGGCAAAAAAAGGAATTCGGTGGGGAATGAGTTTTGGATTAAAACCCGTTTCCAAGATCAATTATAAAATTGAAAAGAATGAACGTCTTTCAGGTATCGATAGTCTGAACACCCTGTATGAAGGAACCGGCGGTCTTAACCAGGCTTTCATCGGTTCGGGTATCCGGATAAAGAACTTCAGCATCGGGTTTAATGTAGGCTATATGTTTGGAAGCAAGGACTACAGTACCAAACTCACTTTTATCAACGACAGTGTTTATTATTACCTTTCTAATTCGCAAAGCAAAACTACGCTTGGCGGACTTTTTATAAACGGCGGCATCCAATATGATATACCACTTGAAAAGGATAAGAACGATAACGTGGTAAGAAACCTGCGCCTGGGTCTTTATGGAAATATGCAGCAGAATTTAAAAGCCCGCAGCGACAATATCAGGGAAACGATTTATTATGATCCCAATGGTGGTTACTTCCAAATCGACAGTGTGTTTGAAGACAAGGACATAAAGGGGAAGATCAGGTATCCCGCCCGTGTTGGATTTGGATTGAACTATTCCAGCCCGAACTGGATGTTTGGTGCCGACTTTGAATACGGTAACTGGAACAACTACCGCTACTACGGGCAAACTGAAGCCGTGAAAGACAACTGGACCATCCGGGCCGGAGCACAGTATTATCCCAATAAAGGAACAAATCCGGTGATAAAATATTTCAACTTTGTTAAGTACCGGGCCGGGTTCTATTATGGTTCGGATTATATCAGCGTAAATAAAAACAGGCCAGAGTATGGCTTTACCATTGGCACCGGAATGCCATTGAGTTCTTTAAAAAAGATCAGCTATACCGGCGAATTTGTGATGCTGAACACAGCCGTTGAAGTAGGCAACCGGGGTAACAGGCAAACCAACCTTCGTGAAAATGTTGTACGGGTAAGTATCGGCATTTCAATGAACGCAAGCTGGTTCCAGAAGCGTAAGTATTATTAAGCTAACTTTACGCTTTATTACTGCAATATCATTACATGGCTTTTCCTAAGGGCAGATCATCCCGTTCATTTTTTTCAAAACATTTGTTGACAAATGCAGCGATCGTTTCATTGGTCCTGTTATTGTTTTCCTGCGAAAACAGCGATAAGGAACTTAAGGATATGAACAGCAAAAACCTGGGTGTTGAAGAAGTAAGGCAGGTTGATATCAACTACACCCTGGGTGGAAAAACAAAGGCCAAGCTTTTATCTCCGCTGATGCTTAGGGTACAGGACAATATGAAGCCCTATGTTGAATTCCCCAAAAAACTACACGTGGATTTTTATAATGACTCCGGAAAGATAGACAGCCGGCTGGATGCCCTGTATGGAAAATATTTTGACCAGGAGAGCAAGGTTTTTTTAAAAGACAGCGTGGTGGTTATAAATGTACTGGGTGATACCCTTTACTGCCATGAGCTTTGGTGGGACCGCAACCGCACCGGCTTTGAATTCTACACCGATAAACCCGTACGTATCCGCCGCAAACTGCAGATCATCGACGGCGTGGGCATGGAAGCCCGCCAGGATTTTAAAGAATGGGTCATCAAAGAATCAAGAGGATTCATCAAAGTGCCTTCGTCGCAATTCCCGGTTGATTAACCTCAACAAATACCTGGTTGTTTTGTTATCTTTACAACCATCAAAAAATCATTCAGTTTATTATGGAATATCGTCGCCTTGGAAGATCCGGACTGCAGGTAAGCGTTTTGTCTTTTGGAAGCTGGGTAAGCTTCAGCAAACAGATCAATGATAAAGTTGCGGATGAGTTGATGGGTGTTGCCTATGACCAGGGCATCAATTTTTTTGACAATGCCGAAGTATATGCACTGGGCGAAAGCGAAAAGATGATGGGCAGGGTATTGAAAAAGAAAAAATGGGACCGCACTTCTTATACTATTTCTTCTAAAGTCTTTTGGGGATGGCGGGGCAAAGAAAATAAACCCAATCAAACCGGGCTTAGCCGCAAACACGTAATGGAAGCATGTGATGAGGCCTTGCAACGGTTACAGTGCGATTACCTGGATATGTACTTCTGCCACCGCCCCGATAAAAGCACCCCGGTTGAAGAAACCGTATGGGCCATGAATCATCTTATTCAACAGGGAAAGGTCTTATACTGGGGCACCAGCGAATGGAGTGGTGTGGAAATAATGGAAGCCCATAAAGTAGCACAGCAGTATCGCCTGATCGGTCCAACAATGGAACAACCGCAATACAACCTGTTTGAAAGAGATAAGATGGAAAATGAATTTCTGCAGATATTTAAAACTGTTGGAATGGGAACAACCATCTGGAGCCCGCTTGCATCAGGCCTGTTAAGCGGAAAATACAATGACGGAATACCTAAAGGAAGCCGTTTTGCATTACAGGGCTTCGACTGGCTGAAAGAAAGATGGATCATGGATGAGAAGGTGAAGAAGGTAAAAAAACTCAGCGAGCTGGCAGCTAAGCTGGGTATAACCACGGCAGCGTTAAGTATTGCCTGGTGTATTAAAAATCAAAATGTGAGCACGGCCATTTTGGGTGCAACAAAAAGATCACAGCTGCTGGATAACCTGAAAGCACTGGATGCCGTTGCAAAACTTACTCCCGATGTGATGGATAAGATCGAGGCGATCATGAAAACAAAACCAAAACTACCGGATCATTAATATGGCAGGAGTAATTCTTTACGGCATCCCCAATTGCGATACCAGTAAAAAGGCAATGGCCTGGTTAAAGAAAAGAAAGATACCTTTTTCTTTTCACGATTATAAGCAATCGGGCATAAGTAAACAAAAACTGGAAGAATGGTGTAGTAAGGCAGGGTTGGAAACCATCTTTAATAAAAGAAGCACCACATGGAAGGAGTTGCCGGCAAGTGAACAGGCAAAGGCAACTAACGGGGCAGCAGCCATAAAGATCATGATGGAGAATAACAGCATCATTAAGCGCCCGGTAATTGAAAGCGGAAAAGACCTGCTGGTGGGTTTTAACGAAGAGCAATACAATAAACACTTAAAATAAACAACATGAAACGAAACGCAACTGCCGTTTGGAACGGCTCCGGAAAAGAAGGTAGCGGTCACCTTACCACACAAAGCACCACGTTGAATAAAACACAATACTCTTTCAGCAGCCGGTTTGAGAACGGGGTAGGTACCAATCCCGAAGAGCTGGTGGCAGCCGCACATGCCGGTTGCTTCAGTATGAAACTGAGTTTTATACTGGGAGCTGCAGGTTTTACCCCGGACGAGATAAATACCCGTTGCGATATAACCCTTGCCGATGGCGCCATCACCGAATCGCATTTAACCGTTTCGGCAAAAGTGCCCGGCATCAGTAAGGAACAGTTTGATGCAGCGGTGGCAGACGCCAAGGCCAACTGCCCCATTTCAAAATCACTGAACACCAACATTACCCACGAAGCGGTGTTGGCATAAGATCATATAAGAGAGGATGAGCTAAAATCATCCTCTCTTGTTTAAAAGCAATTGCTATGTCGTTTCAAAACAAAACAGTCATCATCACCGGCGCTTCCCGGGGCATTGGTAAAGCAATAGGCCTGCGCCTGGCAAAAGAAGGGGCTAACATTGTGATCGCTTCAAAAAGTGTGGAAGAGAATCCCAAACTGGGCGGCACCATTTTTTCTGCCGCAGAAGAAATGGAAGCGGCAGGCGGAAAAGCCCTGGCAGTTCAATGCGATATCCGGTTTGAAGAACAGATCCAGAACGTGGTTGACAAAACGATTGAAAAATTCGGGGGCATCGATATCCTGGTGAACAATGCATCAGCGATCAACTTAACACCTACTGAACAAACCGAACCCAAGCGTTTTGACCTGATGTACGATATCAATGTACGGGGCACATTTATGATGAGCCGGGCCTGCATCCCCTATCTTAAAAAAGGAACCAATGCACATATTCTCAACTTATCTCCACCCATCAATATGGATCTGAAATGGTTTGAGAAACACCTGGCCTATACCATCAGCAAGTATGATATGACCATGATCGCTCTCGGCTTGTCTGCAGAACTGAAGAAATATAATATTGCTTCCAACAGTTTATGGCCACGAACCACCATTGCTACTGCGGCTGTAAATAATTTGCTGGGGGGTGAAATGCTGATGAAGATGAGCCGGACGCCGGAAATAATGGCCGACGCTGCCTATTTCATTTTGTCAAAGATCTCCACTTCCTGCACCGGTAATAGTTTTATTGATGAAGCGGTACTGGCAGCAGAAGGCATAACAGCCCTGGATAAATATTCCGTAGTACCTGGCGGAAATTTATACAATGACCTCTTCATTTGAGTTTCGTTAATTAAATCCTAAAAGCTTTTTTGTGTGATGAGTGGTAACATTTATTGGAGCGTGTACGTTTAAATTCGTATCCGCATCACTTCGCCATGAGTGATGTATTCGCAAACCAATAAAGTATAGCCATGATTCCCTTTAACCTGAAAGCATTCTGCTTTTGCGTACTCGTATCTGCAACCGGGTACGGCCAGATCGAAAAAAGAAACCTATCTGCCAAACGGATCCATTCAGCAATCAAATTAGACGGGAATTTAGACGATGCAGCCTGGAAAGATGCACCCGTAGCTGATAAATTCGTTATGCTGCGGCCCGAGCCATTCAAGGCCGAAAACCCCGACAATGCCACACAGATATATTTTGTGTATGACAACGAAGGGATCTATATTGGCGGTTATTTACATGAGAAGAACAAAGACAGCATCGCTGCAGAATTAACCGGCAGGGATGGATTTGGCAACAATGATTTTGTAGGGGTGATCTTTGATACCTATAAGGATAAACTGAACGGCTTTGAATATTTTGTAACGCCGCTGGGCGAACAGATGGATGCCAAAGTATCGCCCAACATGAATGGCAACAGCGAAGACTTTAGCTGGAATGCCGTTTGGCAAAGTGCTTCTAAACTTCAAAACGACGGATGGAGTTTTGAAATGTTCATTCCCTACTCTGCTATCCGTTTTGGAAAGAAAAAAGTGCAGGACTGGGGATTGAATATTGTACGCCGCCGGCAAAAGAGCGGGCAACAGTTATTCTGGCAATCCATTGATCCGAATGTGAATGGATTTTTAACGCAGGAAGGTTTTTATAACGGGCTGGAAGAGATCAAGCCGCCCATGCGACTGCAGTTCTCTCCTTACTTTTCTTCTTACCTTAATCACGACGGTACAGCCGCTGCCGGCGTTAAGAAAAATACGGCTACTATCAACGGGGGTATGGATGTAAAGTATGGCCTCAACCAGGCATTTACTTTAGACATGACCCTGATACCGGATTTTGGCCAGGTACAATCCGATAACCGGGTGCTGAACCTGAGTCCCTTTGAAGTAAAGTTCAATGAGAATAGGGCATTCTTCACCGAGGGGATTGAACTATTCAATAAAGGAAATCTTTTTTACAGCAGGCGTATCGGGCTAGAATCAACGTATAAAAACTGGGCATCACCACAACCAAATGAAACGGTGGAAGAAGACCCCGCACAGGCTAAGATCATCAATGCCACTAAAATAAGCGGGCGTACACAAAAAGGACTTGGTATCGGCGTATTGAATGCCGTTACACAAAGACAGTTTGCCCGGTTCAAAAACAAAACAACAGAAAGCACCCGTAAAGAAGAGACCATGCCCCTGACCAACTATAATGTTTTTGTACTGGATCAGACACTAAAGCACAACAGCAGCATCTCTCTCGTAAATACCAATGTGTGGCGCAGCGGCGAAGCATACGATGCCAATGTAACATCGGCACTGTTTGACCTGAATGATAAAAAGAACACGTGGAATGTAGGGGGTAATGTAAGCTTCAGCAACATACTTGGCCGAGATGGAAAGAATACCACCGGCTATGCCCACAGTGTTTATTTTGGTAAAACAAGTGGCCGCTTCAACTTTAATGTATGGCAGGACCTGTTCAATGATAAGTACGATAAAAGTGACCTGGGATATTTCACCAACAACAATACCATGGACCAGGGAGCCTGGCTCGGATACAACTGGACCAAACCAAAAGGCTGGTATAATCAACTGCGGGTTAATATGAATTTCTGGTACAGCAGGCTGGTATCGCCTATCGATAACCTGCGCCGCAAATCAATGATGTACCAGAATGCCGGCATCAACTTCAATTTTAATGCACAAACCAAAAAATTATGGTGGATCGGTGCCAACATCAATGGCGGTCCGTCAAGCCATGATTTTTATGAACCCAGAACGTATGGCCGGGTATTTAATAACAAGGGAAGAATAAATGTGAACCTGTGGTGGGAAAGCAACTATGCAAAAAAACTTTCCTGGGGTGGAAGTGTGTATACAGGAACAGGAGGTGTGTTTCATAGAAAGAACCTGGACCTGAATCTTTTTGGGAAGATCCGGTTCAGCAGTAAGTTCTCTATCGATGGCTCCACCCTCATCAGCAGCAGCCGAAACCAATCTGGCTTTGCCGGAAGAGATACTACTATAGCAGGAGCGCCCAGTATCATATTTTCACGGCGTAATGTTAATACGGTAGAAAATCTTTTAAGCGTTAAATACAATTTTACCAACAAGATGGGATTGACCTTGCGCACAAGGCATTACTGGAGCAAGGTAAACCCGGTACAGTTCTACGAATTAAATACCGTGGGGGACCTGCAGGCGCCTTCAGTTCCTTTTACACAAAATGTAAGACAGAACTACAATTACCTGAGTGTTGATATGGTGTATACCTGGCAGTTTGCACAGGGAAGCTTCTTCAGCATTGTATGGAAAGATATTGGGGAGAATTTTAACCGGGAGTTTGAGAACAATTATTCTAAGAACCTGACAAAGACGATCAACGAACCACAGTTCAACAGCCTGTCGGTACGGGTTATCTATTTCCTCGATTACCTCACATTCAGAAGTAAGATGAACAGAAAGAAGGCAGGATAATTCTTGCTATATAAAACAAAGACCCCGCAACTGCAGCGGGGTCTTTGTTTTTTTTTGATACAATTTATTTGGAAGCGTTATTGCCGATCATGATGGCCGCCATGGCCAGGCCAAGATCTTTCAACGGCTGGTAATAATTCTGGTCTTTGATAGCGGGTTCCAGGTGAACCACAATGATAAAAACAAACAACATGGCTGCCAGTGCATAAGAGGCAAGCCGTTTAAACTTATTAATGAGAATGGCCAATGCTGCCAGCAGAAAGCCAACCCCGCTGATGTATATCCAGATGGAAGGATCGCCCGGAAAATACGAAGGGAGGCTTTTATGAACTTCCGGAAGATTGGCGCTTTTAAAATGCAGAACACCAAAAGCTGCCATTACAAATGCATAGCCGATCTCGGCCAGTCTTGTAGGAATTGGTTTGGTCATGTTTAATGGGTTTAGTTAAGCGAAAAATACTCATTAATCTTCAGCTATGCAACAGGTGCAAACAAAAAGCCACAGAAAAAAATCTCCTGTGGCTTTTTATAAATAATAGAATGATTTATTTTATCATCTCTTTCGGCGCTTCTCTTTCAAGCAGGTATTTATAAATGAATTTTGTTTTCATATTCTGAAAGTGTATTCCTTTGTTTCCACCCCATCCGTGTCTTCCGCCGCTGTAAGGCATGAATTCAAAATCTTTTTTAAGGTCCTGCAACCTGCTGATGAACTGAATGCTGTTCTGCATGTGTACATTATCATCGATCATACCGTGTACGATCTGCAGCATGCCTTTGTATTTATCAGCATAGGTCATTACTGAACTGCTTTTATATCCTTCTGCATTGTTGGCCGGCGTTCCCATAAAACGTTCGGTGTAATGAGAATCATATAATGTCCAGTCGGTAACGCTTCCTCCCGCCATGCCGTGAGTGAATACGTCGCTTCCATACGTTAATGCATAGCAACTCATATAGCCGCCATAACTGAAACCGGTGATGCAGATCTTTGAAGCATCGGCACTGCCGTTTGCGATGAGCCACTTAACCATGGTGCTGTAATCTTTTATTTCCCAATAACCCAGGTTATGATACATATAGTTCACCCCTTCTTTTCCAAAATGGCCGCTGGCCCGGTGATCCATCGAAACCTGTATCAATCCTTCTTTTGCATACCACTGCTGGTTACCACCCAGGCCCCAGGTATCCATAACGGTTCCGGCGTTGGGGCCGCCATAAATATTGATCAATACGGGATATTTTTTACTCTTGTCCATATTCACAGGCCAGGTTACTTTCATAGGCAGGTCGTACAAGCCATCGTCGCTTTTTACCCGAATGATCTCTGTTTTAGCCAGGTTATAGTTATCAAACTCGGGCCCTTTACTGTCGCCAAGCTCTTTCACGATCTTTCTTTTGTTGCTTATCAGCGTCATCTTTGCCGGCGTGGTTGCATTGGAATACATGGTAACAAAATAAGAACCATCGGGAGATAGATTGATGTTGTTATTGTATTCACCCATGGTAAGACGTTCCATATTCTTACCATTGATGTTCACCCTGTAAAAATCATTTCTTGCCGTATTCTCTAAACTTCTTGCCGTGAAATAAACAATGCCTTTCTTTTCATCTACATAAGTAAGATCAGTAACGGTGAACTTACCGGAAGTAATGGCATTCACCAGTTTGCCCTTCATGTCATAAAAATACATATGCTTCCAGCCACTGGCATCATTGAAAAGAATAAAGCCTGTTTTGTTTTCCATGAAATGAATGCGTTCGCCTTCATCATCCAGGTCAACCCAGGTCTTTTGTTTCTCGTTATAGAACTCTCTTTTAGCACCGGTGGTGGGGCTTACCTCATAAATGATGAGGTTATCCTGTAAGCGATTCATCCATTGTACCAATACCGAACTTCCGTCGGGCATCCAGTAAGGACCGCCAAAGTATTGATCGTCCTTTGGATTGAAATCGGCCCATACAATACTGCCGCCATCGGGTTTTACAATTCCCACTTTTACTTCCGGGTTTGGATCACCCACTTTTGGATATCTCTCTTTCTCTACAACACCATGCAGGCCCGGTGCATCGGTGATGGTGAATACCGGAACAGGTGAATCATCTGTTCGGAAAAAAGCAATATTCTTGCTATCGGGGCTCCACCAGAAAGAACGGTATTGAGAACGACGGCCCAGGATCTCTTCGGTATACACCCAGCTGGCATAACCATTCAGTATGGTTTCGCTGCCGTCGGTAGTTAACCGGTTCTCTTTTTTGGTGCCGATATTAACGGTATAAAGATCGTTGTCTTTGGTAAAGGCAACATAATTACCGTCGGGACTAACCGTGGGATTTGCTTTCTTACCCTTGTCGTTCGTCAGTTGAACTTCAGTGCCGGCCACTTTTGCATACACATCGCCCGATTTAAGGTAGGCCATTGTTTTATCCGGTTTTGCTTCTGTTTTCGTATCTGCTTCGGTGGCTTCTCTTTCTTCGCCTGTTTTGCAGTCGATCACATAGTTCTTTCCATCCCTGCGCAACACAAGATGGCTGTCATCCAGCCATCTTGAAACAGATGGCAGAGGTTGTGTAATGCCTTTGAAATTACCTTTAAAATACTGGTCATTGCCCAGGTCTTTCTTTTGTGCCTGTATGGCTAAACCGGAAAATACCAATGCCGCCAACGCGGTATGTTTTACAAACTTTATCATGTTCTGTTTTTTTGGTTATTGAGCGGACAAGATAGTTTTTTTAGTAGAAAACAGACAGACAAATTGATGGGTGGACGAAATAAAAAGCTGCTGTATTTTTTACAGCAGCCCGGTATATTGTATTATAAAATATTACCCTTCCTTATTCTCCGGTCTCATCATCGGGAAAAACAAAACGTCCTGGATTGAATGCTGGTCTGTAAGTAACATGGCGATCCTGTCAATTCCAAAACCAATACCGCTGGTTGGCGGCATGCCATATTCAAGTGCACGTAAAAAATCATAATCAATGAACATGGCTTCGTCATCACCCCGTTCCATCAGTTTGGTCTGTTCTTCAAAACGTTCACGCTGTTCAATGGGATCATTCAGCTCGCTGTAGGCATTGGCGATCTCTTTGCCGTTGCACATCAGTTCAAAACGTTCTACCAGCCCGGGTTTGCTGCGGTGCTTTTTGGTAAGCGGGCTCATCTCCACCGGGTAGTCGGTGATAAAAGTAGGTTGTATATAGTTGCCCTCGCATTTGGCACCAAAGATCTCGTCGATCAATTTGCCCTTGCCCATCTTTTCAGTGGTATGAATATGCAACTGCCGGCACACATCACGAATGCCTGCTTCATCCATTTCACTAATGTCGAAACCAGTATGTTCTTTAATGGCATCGTACATGGTTATTCTTTTGTACGGCGCTTTAAAATCAATTTCTTTACCGCTTACCAAAACTTTTGTGCTGCCATTGGTTGCTATAGCAGCTCTTTCTAAAAGCTGTTCGGTGGTTTCCATCATCCACTCGTAATCTTTGTACGCCACATAAAACTCCAGCACAGTAAATTCAGGATTATGTGTACGGTCCATTCCTTCGTTGCGGAAGTTTCGGCTGAACTCATATACCCAGTCGAAACCACCAACGATCAGTCTTTTTAAATAAAGCTCATTCGCAATACGCATGTACATGGGTACATCCAGTGCATTGTGATGAGTAGTGAATGGTCTTGCTGCTGCGCCGCCGGGTATGCTTTGTAACACGGGCGTATCCACTTCCAGCGCCCCACGTTCATTCAGAAAATCTCTTATGGCATTTACCATTTTAGTTCGCTTGATGAACGTTTCTTTTACAGCAGGGTTAACGATCAGGTCGGCATAACGCTGGCGATAGCGGAATTCCGGGTCGGTTACTTCATCAAATGACTCACCGTCTTTTTCTTTTACGATCGGCAATGGATGCAATGCCTTGGTAAGAAGGGTGAACTCTTTTACATGTATCGATGTTTCTCCGGTTTTAGTGGTGAACACATATCCTTTGATACCAACGATATCGCCAATATCCAATAATTTTTTCCAAACGGTTTGAAACAGGGTTTTATCATCACCCGGACAAATATCATCCTGCTTGATGTAGATCTGTATCTTACCAACACTGTCCTGGATCACGGCGAAGTTGGCCTTGCCCATATCCCGAACACTCATGATCCTTCCTGCAATGCATACATCAGCAAAGTCGGCTTTATTTTCATCGCCTTTATAATTCTCTTTTATATCAACCGAGGTAATATTAACCGGGTACAATGCTGCCGGGTAGGCATCAATACCCAGTTTATTCAGTTCTGCTAATTTTTCCCTGCGGATGACCTCTTGCTCTGATAAATGTTGTGTGCTCATAGTCTTATTACTCAATGGGCGCAAAGATACTTGATACGGCCCAATCGGCCATAGCATCACAATTAGTTTGGCAGGAAACTTGTTTACCTTTAGAAAAATAAAAAAATGAAACGAATCTTTACAGTAATACTTTTTTCTTCTCTTTTTTACGGGTGCGATGTAATAAAGCAATTGCCCCAGTCAACCGGGGCTGTTACAGAAGCCGAGGCTGCTGACGGAATTAAAGAGGCATTGAGCCAGGGGCTGGCAGGTGCCGTATTAAAACTCAATAAGGAAGACGGGTTCTTCAAGGATGCATTTTATAAGATACTGATCCCTGAAGATGCCCGGAAAGTTGAGAATACATTAAGAGACCTGGGCCTGGGCAGTATGGTTGATAAAGCCATTTTACAGATAAACCGTGGAGCAGAAGATGCGGCAGGTTATGCCAAACCCATTTTTGTGAACGCCATTAAGAACATGAGCATTGGCGATGCCATTGGCCTGGTAAAGAACGGCGATACCAGCGCCACGCATTTTTTCAGGGAGAAAACAACCGAACAGCTGATCGCTGCGTTTACACCGGTCATTAAGGCTTCGCTGGATAAAGTAAATGCCACAAAATATTATGGCGATATGGTGAATAAGTACAACAGCATTCCGCTGGTGAAAAAAATAAACCCCGATCTTACCGGCTATGTAACCATGAAGGCAACCAATGCGCTGTTTGACCTGGTGGCTAAAGAAGAAAAGAATATCCGCTCAAATTTTGCCGCAAGAACCACCGACCTCTTGAAAAAGGTCTTTGGTGGTATTTTATAATCTCAATGCTGTTATCAAATATACCGGGCCTGGAATTACGATTATTTCAATCGGTATTACCAGGCCCGGTTAGCAGGGTGTTGGGGCTATGATCCTTTACTTTCTTTTAGTATTCAGTAAATAGCCCAGTTTAATTCCAACATAATTACTTCTTAGCGAAACATCATCTGAACTTTGGGCGGCCAGGTCATTCAGGCCTGCATTGAAATTAACAGAGAACATGAGCCCGTTGTTTAATGCAAAGCCGGTAACAATATTTGCACCCAGGTCTACCGGCTTCATCATATCGTCATCACCGGTGCCGAACTTGATATTTTCATTGGTGCTGTTTACTCCGTCGCTGTATTTGTATTTACCACTAATGGCAACGGCCATGGAAGGCCCTGCGCCAATAAAAAAATTACCGATCCTTCCCCTGCTGTTGTAAAGAAGATTCAGGGGTAGCTCAATATAATTTGTGGTGAGTTTTACTTTTTCTGTGGTATTATAAACCGTCTCTTCATCCTTCATCCCCTTCTGAACAAAATTTATAGCAGGCTGAAAACTGAGATGCTTTCCGATCGGCAGATCAAGTAGTAACCCGGCGGTAAACCCGGCTTTTGCTTTCCCGGATTCACTTTCATCTCCCATCTTTGCTTTATAATTGGCGATAGAAACCCCGGTGGTAAAACCAAGCCGGATCTTTTGGGCATAGGTATTTACTGATATAATGATCAGCACAACAGGTAATAACTTTTTCATTGTAATAGTTTTGTATTATTGAATGGGGCAATGGCCCGTTTATACCTATATCCGCCGTTTGATCTTTTGTTACCCCTGTTTTTAAAAAAGCATTAACTTTCTTGTAGTTTATGACTTCTCACCCCGACCATAAATACATAGAGGCGTTAAAGCACAACGATTCAGTGCTGATAGAGGAGATATACAGCCGCTATGCAGGGCGTATTAAACAGCTGGTACTGAAGAACAGCGGTACCGAAACAGATGCCGCCGATCTTTTCCAGGAAGTGTTGATCGAACTGCACCGGAAAGCGGTTCAGCAGCAGTTTGTACTTACCTGCCCCTTTGATGCTTTTCTTCATATGGTTTGCCGCAACCGGTGGATAAATGAATTGCATAAGAGAAAGGGGCGGGCCGTAACAATTGCCGGCGATGAGGGATTTAATAGTAATGCTGATGTGACGGCGAATTATGAAGCCTTGCATATATATGAGGAAAGGAAGAACCTGGTAGAAGAAAAACTGGCGGAACTGGGCGAAGGCTGCCGCAACCTGCTTACACTTTCGTGGAGCGGTAAGCCCCTGCAGGAGGTAGCCGACATGCTGAATTTTACCTATCCCTATGTGCGAAAGAAGAAGACAGAATGTATGAGTAAACTGATAAGCCTGGTAAAAGAAGCGCCGGGCTTTAACGCTTTAAAATGGTGATATTTTATGGAACCGGAATGGATAGATAAGGCAGAACGGTACCTGAACGGAGAAATGGATGCCGGGGAGCGAACGGAATTTGAATCCGAACTCTCGGCAAATGCAGCATTGCGCAAAGACCTTGAATTGTATAAAAGCATCAATAAAACAATGAGCGGTACGCCTAACGAAAATGAACTGAGGGATACACTGCAGCAAATGAATAAAAAATATTTTGCGGGCGGAGCGTTGGTAAAAAAGGGTTCGTTCGGGAAATGGCTGGCGGTGGCAGCTTCCTTGATCCTGTTGATCAGCATTGGGTTCTATTTCCTTTTCCCGGTAAAACCCGCTGCTGAAAAACTATATGCCGAATATGCAAAGCATGATGTATTGAATATTGAACAAAGAGGAAGTACAACAGATTCTCTTGCCACGGAAGCCGCCGGTAAATTCAATGATAAAAAATTTATAGAAGCACTGCCTTTGCTGCAGCAATACCTGCAACAACGGCCGGATGATATACAGGTGAAGTTCTCAATGGCGGTATGCTACCTGGAAACAGGAGCCTATATGGATGCAGAAAAGATATTCTTTGCAACGGCATCCGGGCAAACCGCATACTCAGCAACGGCCCAATGGTACCTGGTATTAACGGCATTGAAACAAAAAGATATAGAAAAATGCAAGGCCCTGGCAAAGAATATAACGGCAAATTCTCCCTATTTTACAAAAGCAAAATCGTTGCTTGAAAAACTGCCGGATTAATTTTTTCTTTTTCTTCTCAAAGCAAAGAAGGCTGCAATGGCCAGCAGGCCGCTTGCAATTAACGTATATTTTACCCAGCCAAATGAACCGCTCTTGCTGTTAGCTTCCGGCGAGCCGATATAAATGTAACCACTCCAGAAATAAGGCGATGCGGATGCGGTGGATGAATTATCAATAACTGCCAGCTTTGCTTTATGCAGGGCGGTTGAAAAATCATGGCTGTTAAGGTTGCTGTAAAAATGTTTGAACATATCCGCCGATACCCGGTCGTCGGTGGGCCACAAACTACCAATAACATTTTTTGTTCCGGCATAACTGAAACCCCGGGCCAGGCTCATCAGGCCTTCGGTTTTGTTGATGGAACCGGCACCTGTTTCGCAACCGCTTAACACAACAAGGCTTGCTTTCAGCGGCAGGGTATAAATGCGGTTGAGATATAGAGTGGAATCGTAAAACTCAATGCCAGGCATGGCAGTATTGTTTCCTGT
Source organism: Ferruginibacter sp. (assembly GCA_035328475.1). GTDB lineage: Bacteria > Bacteroidota > Bacteroidia > Chitinophagales > Chitinophagaceae > Ferruginibacter. The sequence goes on along the minus strand of DAOLIP010000025.1, from coordinate 13,105 downwards.
ACCGGCATGTGTGGCTAAGTGGATGATTGCTGAATTGCTGCAATTGTCTTCAAACCCCTTGATTGTTGCCGTTGCAGCGCTGAAGAATTTTCCTTCGGGGTAAAATTGTTTTACGGCATCCAGTTCGCCCAGGCTGTTTGAAAGTGGCGACAATCCCCGTTCCCTGTTGGTGAACACAGGAGCAAAAGCAGCGATATTGTTTTTATTAACTGTATTAGCGGAGTTCGATTGTTCGATCAAGGTTCTGCAGGAGAAAGCATAGCCGGTTTGCTGTTTTTTTATAAGGAAGGGGAAAGCAGAAATATTGGCTGAAGCTGCAGGGCCAGTCAATAAAGCGTCAAAAGGAATACGGGAAACGAACCCATCCGGTATGATGAGTAAAGTGGAATTGCCGGTTGAGACATACGGAGCCAGCACCAACTTATATAAACTGTTTGCAATGGCTGCATAACCAGCCGGGTCATTTAGTATCGCATTCCGGTTGCTGAAATACAACAGTAAGGCATCGGCCTTGTTCTTTATACCTGCTGGTAATTTATAAAAAGCCAGCGGTTTGTTTTTTTCTCCGCTAAAAGCATAAACTGAAGAATCAGCGGTAAAATACTCAATGAAAGGATTGCCGGAGGCGGTTGTTTTGCTGACAAGCTCTTCTGCAGTCAATGAAGAGTTACCGGCCAGCCAGTTTGCGTACGCCGGGTTCTGCATGCGTAAACTATTCTCTGCTTCCAGTAAGGCCACTTCATTTTTTTTCCTGGCTTCAGACAATGACCTGGTCAAAAGAGTGTCGGGTTTACCGGAAGCATGCTGTTTACCCAATTCTGTTTCGATCATGGAGAGTTGGCCTTTCAGCGACTGTAGTTTTTCATACAACGAATCGTTCTGCAGGTAAAGGGATGCAGCCGTGTTGCGGCGAACCGATTCCGTCAATATAAAGGCCTTATTGTGTTCCGCAAATAAGAAAGCTTCATTTGCCCATCTGCTGTTCTTTGTTTTTTGGTAGAGCCGGTAACAGGTATTGATGGCCTTCTCACTTTGTTTCCTGGTTGCTTCCAGCATCTGCTGCCGGGATTCGTCGTATGAGAACGCATCCAGTAATTTCCGCTCTGTTTCAAAAGCAAGTTTATAGCAGCTCACGGAATTTTCCAGTTCCGGAATATTTTCCGTTCCCGTGGCAATGATACAATCGGCCCTGGCATACAATGCTTCGGCAATGGTATTCTCGGCATACAGTTCTTTTTGTTTCGGAAGCGAAAATCTATCCAGCGTATCAATATTCACCACCGTGTATAATGCCTGGTTATAAAACCACAGGGCAGAATCGTAGGACCGTAGTTGCACAAAGGCCCGGCCCATGGCAATATAGGTTTTGCCTGTTTCCCGGTTGCGGAGGTTTTGGCTGGATATGTTTGCGGAATCGATAGATTGCCGGTATGCTGCTAATGCCTCAGAAGGGTTTTTACGGGCAGCAAGCAAGTCTCCTTCAATATTGAAGAGTGTAGAATAAACTTCAGAGTGTTCCGGATTACCGGACATTGCTAACAGGAATTTTTTTGCCTTCTGTATTTGAATCACTGCGTCTGTGATATTTTCCTGCCTTGTATATATATCTGCCAATTCTATACAGGCCTTTGCTTTTCTTTTTGGACCGATGCTGTCAAGAAGAAGGATCTTTCCGAGACTATCTGTCGCAGCATCAAACCGATTCAGTTCTTTTAATGCAATAGATAAATTCAGCATGCAATAAGCAAAGTCTTCCTTGTTTTTTTTCCGGGCATAAAATTCAAGACTTCGCTCAAGCAATAAAAGTGCTTTTTTATAATCCCCGTACCGGCTGTAAATATTAGCTACGGTAGATTGAGAGTAGGCCAATACATCTGATGATCCAGAATTGTATTCAGCATATAAAAAAAGATATTTGTCAAACAGTTCCCTGCTTCTTATAAAATCGTTCAACTCGTGCAAACAAACAGCGCTTCTGTACACTAGTCTTATAAAAGCCTTTCTGTAGTTGCTGTCGTTCAATAACCAGGTTTCAAAGCGGGTTAAACTGTCTGCAAACGAAACCGCTTCCTTCGCAAATGCCAGGTTATTTGTATTCCAGTACTTTTCATAAAGCGTATCAAAATTTTTTTGCCAGTTATTTATCCTTACTGTATCTATGGTATTACCAAGGGGTGCTTTATCCCGGTTATTGCATGAATAGTGAAACAACAGGCTGGTGGTGAGTATTAAAGCGAGGATCGTTTTATACAAAAACATAAAGCCTTAATTTATTAAGAACAAATTAAGGCTTTATAAATAAATAGTCAATCAAGGCTATCTTGTGTCAAGGGAGTTATAGGGCTTGGTAAGTCTGGTACATTGCTCTGGCTTAGCTAACCCGCATTTGTGCCTTATCAGGTCTGAACCCCAAAGAGGAGTACCCTGGACCAATTCTCCTGCCCTTGGTGAACTGTAGAATATGATCTGTACGTCTGAATACATACAGGACATACTCCTATTCACAAACTCCTGATCATTTGGATCTTTGATCGTATATAAGGTGAAGGAGATGGTTCCGTGACGTAACATGATATCCTTTCTGGCTTTTTCATTAGATGTGCCGGAGAGGTTTATGTTGTTCATGGTAAAGATGATTATCCTGTTTTCTCCCTCAGTCTTTACTTCATATGTGTTTATGTTTTTCTTTTTAGTATCAGGCCCTGAGAGATCCAGGGAATTTTTCGGGACAAAATCGATCTTCTTCCGGCCAACAATACTGCTAATGATCCATTTCTTGGATGCTGCCAGGCCATAAGGAGGTAGTTGTATTCCCGGGGGTACTAAAACAGCGGCTTTTATTGTTGTAGCGCTACCTGGACCATCGTTATGAAAAAGTACCTGGTACTTGATCGGCTTTTCAAAAATTCCGCCGGGTATATTACTAAGACAATTGGGTGTTGTGGTGATGCCATTTGGATCACTTGCAAATTGCCCGATGTAGAGGGAACTTTTGATTGAATCCTTATCAACAATACCCGAAGTGTTGTATTTGACTATATATGCCTTGAGATTTGCCAATGAACCAACCATGTTGAGATTGTTATGAGATACCATTGAGATGAAAATATTTCTTTCGTTGGAATTTGCCATGGGGGACATGGAAAAATAAATGGCATTCGTAAAATTATCTTTCACTGAATTTAAATAGTCCCTGACAAATGCGGGAATATTTCTATTAAGCGCTAAGTCAACTGTCAGTGGTTCGCCACTTAGACGTATGGCGTCTACATTCTGAGTGGTTTTTGTATTCCCATCTGAAACGAAGAACGGGTATTTTAATGAGGTACTCGTGATCGCTTTAAAAATACTCTGATCGCTGCCCTGGTTATCATTGTAATAAAAAACAACAATAGAATTATCTATTGAATCGGGTTTGTATGTAATAACCTGTGTCATGGTATCATTGATCACAACACTACTGTCTGAATAAGCAAAACCAATTCTTTTTCCGGCAGGTAATTCCACCTGGGGTGAAAGATTTCCGGCGTTAATGTCTGTAGCGGTTGTATAGGCCATAAGCCCTTTAGGCGGTTTAATCGTATCGTAATGTCCAACGATGTTTAACAATGAAGTGGCTCCGGCCGGTATCTTATAACTGTAGGATTTATAATAAGGGGTAGTGATATAGTCGCCATCCAGGTGATCAGTAATTTTTATATACCTGCCGTTTCCTGGTTCAATAAAGAACGTATAATAAGGAAGTGGCGAAGTTTGTGTGGAGTTTGCTATACTTAATGCCGGAATAGTGATTTTAAAATTACCTGAGTTAGGCTTAAATGTCGGGTCCTGGGAAAATGAAAAGTAATGTGCCAAAATTAAAAAGAATCCAAGCCCAGTTTTCAGTATTTTGTTTCTGCTGTTCATAAAAAATATTTTTAGTGAATGATTTAAATCAAATCAGGCAATAGTTTGTTTTGTTACCCTGATCCTGAGACCAAACTACAACCCTAAAACCCCGGTTCATAATCGCATTTTGCTGCCGGTGTTTCCGGTCAGGCAGTTTTGCCGGATCATTGCCGGAAACGGGAGATTAATACCGGAATGTTGCCATATAGCAGGACAAGCTAGCCGGGTTGTGGCAGTATTTACCAAACTGCGTAACCTGAATGGCAATAATTGCAATTAAAAAGTTCCGTAAGAGGGGTTCAATAGTCGGCCAGTAATACCTGCCAGGCCTCGTTTACCTTACCGGTATCCAGTAATTCCTTAGCGTAGCGGTGCAATTCTTTATCCATTTCATCGGGATTGATGGAATAGTATTGAATGATATTCTTCAGTTTATCGTCGGTAAAGGCGGGATCAACAAAGGGCATTTCATGTACATTGGCCAGTTGCCCCAGGTTATTGCCAGAAAGGATATTGCTGTTACGGATACTTTCGGGTAAGCTGTCGATCCCAATGCCTAGTTGCGTATTTGGTTTGATCACTTTGAACAGGCTGCTTTCATCCACTTTGCAATACCAATCCCCACCCAGGCGGGCCACATGATGCAGTTTGGTCTGGTCTATCTTGCCGGTTTCGTCGAGGATGCTTTCATCGATGTGCATGCAGAGTACTTCGCATATAACCAGGTTGCCTGCTCCGCCTTCGTTGCCCAATGGTTTTACTTCAAGTACTTTACATTCAAGTTTTACCTTGCTTTCTTTTACCATCGGCGGACCCACCAGGGTTGCTTTCTCTTCTGTAAAACCGGCCTTTATGAATTCATTGGTACCTTTTGGGTATTCGCAACTGGCCAGGGATGTTTGCTGCACCATATCGTAGTCAACAATGTTGATCACCACTTCGGGTACTTCCAGTACATTCTGTAAGGTATGTTTGGTGGTATTGTCTCTCACTCTTCTTGCCGGAGAAAAAACAACAACCGGGGGATTGGAAGAAAACAAATTGAAAAAACTGAAAGGACTTAGATTTATATTTCCAGACTTATCCATGGTAGAGGCAAAACAGATCGGCCTGGGCGCAATGGCATGCTGCAGGTAGTTTTGAGCATCGGCTGGCTTCAGGTCTTTTAAATTTAGTATCATTTTTTACCGCAAAGACGCGGAGGCGCTAAGTTTAGAAATCATTTACAAACCGGGTAATACCTTCTTTAATAACCGGAACATGAAAATTAACTAAAAAGCCCAACTTCTTTTGCGATAATTTTAAATATGAAATAACCTGGGCTTTATATACCGGCGGAATGGTATCGCAACATTTTATCTCAATCACTATTTCATTCTCAACCAGCATATCTATTGCATAATATTTTCCTGTATCGTATCCTTTATAAAACAATTTTACCTGAACCTGGTTGTGTGCAATAATATTTCTTAGTTCAAACTCTTTAAGCAATGCATACTCATATGCTGATTCAAGCAATCCGGGCCCCAGTTCTTTATGAACATGCAAACATGCATCTACTATCTGTCCAGCCAATTCATTATATCTTTCCCTGGTCATTTTTTTAGCGTCTTAGCGTCTCTGCGGTTAAATTTTCTTAAGAGCTAAAATTGAAAAATCACTTTCGTCTTTAACAATTGTATTTGTAAGCTTGCCAAGTGCATCGATCTCCATCTCTACCACATCGCCTTCCTGCAGCCATTGCTCGGTATAATTGGGATCGTTTAGTTTACCGGTTCCGTTTAGTTCCAGGAAACAGCCAGTGCCCACAGTACCGCTTCCGATTACATCACCGGGGAAAAGATCTACGCCATAGCTGCAGCGTTCAATGATCTCAGCAAAGGTCCAGTCCATATCGCCTACATTCCCTTCGCTTACCTGTTTGCCATTTACCCAACACTTCATATTCAGGTTCCAGGATTTTCCTGTATGGTTTTCCTTGCAGGGAATTTCAAATTGTTCCAGTTCATCCAGGGTTACCAGCATGGGGCCAATTACGGTGCAGAAATCTTTCCCTTTTGCCGGCCCCAGGTTGAGTAACATCTCTTCCATTTGCAATGTACGGGCGCTCATGTCGTTCATGATCATCAGTCCGCCGATATAGTCATCAGCTTCCGCCGCTTTGATATTTCTGCCGGGCCTGGATATCACAATAGCCGCTTCCAGCTCAAAGTCCAGTTTTTTAAAATGGTCTGGCATGCAAATAATATCGCCGGGGCCTTGTATGCTGTTGTGGTTGGTAAAATAGAATATGGGGTATTGGTCAAATTCGGGGATCATATCCACCTTCCGGTTACGCCTCGCAGCGGCCACGTGTTGCCGAAAGGCGTACCCGTCGCGGCAACTGGTTGGATGAGGAACCGGTGCGATGATCTCGGCGGTTTCGTAGGCGTCTGCCAGCGTATTCCTTGTGAGCCCATCTCTTATTTTTTGCTCCGCAGCCCTGGCCATCGGCATCAGGTCGTCCCAGAAATTAAGGAACATGGCCATGGTATTAGGCAGATCATTATGGAGGGCGTCCATGGGGTAAATATTACCGTCTACCACTATGCCTAATTGTCCGTGCCCGTCTTTTAAATAAGTAACTAGTTTCATTTCCGTTAAAATTGTGGGGCAAATTTAACTATTAAATACCGAGCAGGCAGTTTTCGGTTTTGATATAGTTTATATACTTTTGTTGTATACTTTTTACTATGAAGTTTGAAAAAATTCATAATAAAGGCCAGGCCCGGATCTTTAAGAACCAGTACCTGGAGTATCTTACTAAAACACATCCCCTGGTGATCTGGGGTTTGTATGTTCCCATCATTGCGTTTATGCTTTATTTTAGCTACAGCCGCCTGGCAATGGGCGTGTTGGGAATGATCTTCCTTTTTTTGGGAGGCATGCTGACCTGGTCGTTGTTTGAATATTTTATTCACCGCTATATTTTTCATTATGTGGCAGAAAGTGAAAGGGCTATGCGGATCGTTTATGTCATTCATGGCAACCATCACGAATATCCACGGGACAGGGAACGTTTGTTTATGCCCCCGGTACCCAGTTTAATAATCGCATCAACTCTTTTCAGTATCATATATGCGGTTTTGTGGTTGTTGGGTGTGCCGGGTAGTGCTTTTGCTTTTTTCCCCGGTTTCTTACTCGGCTATCTTGCATACGGCACCATGCACTATGCCATTCATGCCTGGAACCCGCCATTTAAATGGATGAAACCATTGTGGCGTAATCATCACCTGCATCATTATAAAAACGACCATATGGGATTTGGAGTAAGCTCCACGTTATGGGATCATGTGTTTGGCACCATGTTCGACCTTAAGAAAGAAAAGGAAGACAAGGAAAAAGTACAGGAACTTATGTTCAGTAACAAAACCCCATCAAGGCAATTACAGGAACAATAGGTTACCATTTCTCTTCTTCATCCGAATCATCATTATCCCGTTGGCTGAACTGCTTACGGGTTTTTACTTTCTGTTCCTGCCGCTCCAGTATGAGTGTGGCAATGAGGTTACCGGCATCTTCCCCCGGAAATTGCTGAAGCAGTGATTTTAATTTCTGTTCACTTACATCAATACGGTAGAGCAGGGATACCAGTTTTTCAAAATCGCTTTTGATGAGATCGTTGACCCAACTGGATAATGCTGCCTGTGCTTCGGTATAGGAAAACTTTTCCGGCAGGCCGATGGCCAGTTCTTTATTAAGCAGGCGGATCAGTTCGGCATTTTCCATGAGTGAAATTATTTAGTACGGCGGACGATTATCTTATTTTCCATTACGCCGGTTCCAAACAAAGCAAAATCATATTTTACCGGGTCGTTGCTATCTAATGTACGCAAAAAGGCAGTTAGTTCCAATGCCGCCTGCCAGTCGGGGATCTTTCTTTGCAACAGGTTCAGTTGGGTGGCTGTTCTTATTACGTGTACGTCAAGAGGACATATCAGCTGCGAAGGAGAAATATTTTTCCATAGGCCAAGATCAACTCCTTTTTCATCCTTGCGAACCATCCAGCGCAGGAACATATTCAGCCTTTTGCAGGAGGAGTTCTTTTCCGGTGATGCAATATGCTTTCGGGTCCGTTGCGGAATATCGGGCAATGAAAAGAAGTAATGATAAAATCCGTTCAGCGCATTTTCCATGGTCTCGTCTTTTTTATTCATCCATTGCGTAAAGGCGTTTTCAAGGGACCTGTGTTTGCGGTAATGCATGTTGAAAAATGAAACAAAATACAAAAGATCGGTGGCGTTGAACGTTCGGTGTTTGAAGGAAAGTAATTTCCTGAGGTCGTTTCCGGAATGCTGCAGGCAGAATTGATGCGGTGCATTGTCCATCAGTTGCATCAGTTCGTTTGTTTTGTTGATGATGGTGCTACGGTTGCCCCAGGAAAAAACGGCAGCAAAGAATCCGGCGATCTCTATATCCTGTTTTTTTGTGAACCGCCTGGGTACAGAGATGGGATCGTTTTTAATAAAAGAAGGTTGATTGTAAAGATCAACCTTGCTGTCTAAAAGTATTTTGATATCTTTTTTCACTACTGCATCAGTTTGCCTGTTTTTTCTTTTTTAAAAGAGCGGCGATCGCAATGAACACCCAGATAATATTCACGATCATCGACGGGTAAGCATGATGAACGAGGGTATTAATGGTAAAGAAAACTCCTCCAGCCAGGTTGCTGATGATATATACGGGAGAAGAACTGTTCATTCTGCCGGTAATATTCAGAAAGTAAGCCCCCACAATCAAAACGGCACCTACCCAGCCAATGATCTCAACTAAATAACTCATGGATTATCCAATTGCCTGGTTAAGGTCTTCTATCAGATCGTCGGCATCTTCTATGCCCACACTAAGCCTTATCAATGAATCAGACAATCCGTTCTTGATCCTTTCTTCCCTGGGTATGCTCGCATGCGTCATACTCGCCGGGTGATTGATGAGCGATTCAACACCACCAAGGCTTTCTGCCAATGAAAAAAGATGGGTAGAAGATAAAACCTTTGTGGCGGCTTCTACGGTTTCGTCTTTCAGTACAAAGCTGATCATGCCCCCAAAGCCACGCATTTGTTTTTTTGCCACGGCATGGCCAGGGCTGTCTTCAAAACCAGGCCAGTATACCCTTGCCACTTTGGGATGGTTGCGGAGCCAGTGTGCTATCTTTTCCCCGTTCTCGCAATGTTGTTTCATTCTAACGTGCAGTGTTTTTATTCCCCGCAGGATCAAAAAACAATCCATGGGTCCGGGCACAGCCCCACAGCTTTTTTGTATGAAATACAATTTTTCACGCAATTCGGGATCGTTCATCATCAGGGCGCCCTGTATCACATCACTGTGTCCGCCCAGGTATTTGGTGGCCGAGTGCATTACAATATCGGCACCAAGGTCAAGCGGATTTTGTAAATAGGGAGAAGCAAATGTGTTGTCCACGCAAAGCCAGGCATTTGCTGATTTTGCAATGGCTGCAATAGCAACGATGTCGCTGATGTTCATCAAAGGGTTGGTTGGTGTTTCTACCCAGATGAGTTTGGTGCTGGCTGTTACAGCTGCTTTTACGTTCGCTGCATCGGTAGTATCAATGTATTTGAACTTTATTCCGTAGCGTTCCCATACTTTGGTGAACAACCGGTAGCTGCCGCCGTACATATCATTGGCGGCGATCACTTCATCGCCTGGGGTCAGTAATTTCATCACACTGTCGGTTGCCGCCACGCCACTGCCGAAGGCCAGGGCAAACTTTGCGTTTTCAATGATCGCATAGGCATCTTCGAGCGCTTTGCGGGTGGGGTTTTGAGAACGGGCGTACTCATAGCCTTTGTGTTTTCCGGGCGCCGATTGTACGTAGGTGCTGGTTTGATAGATAGGAGTCATGATGGCCCCGGTGCTAGGATCCGGTTCTGCACCCGCATGGATGAATTTTGTAGCAAGCTTCATATTGTATGAGTATTTAAATGTGATCGGTCGTGCCGTGCAAAGTTGGGGAATTAACAGCGAATAACAAGTTAAAGAAGTTGCGCAGCACACAAATACCTCCAGTCGTAGTTTTTATCGTCGTGTACTGCTTTCGGTTCTGCAGGTTTGTCAAGCACGGCTTTATTCAGGATCCCTGCATTGAACAGTTTTCGTTTCGCTTCATGAATATATTCCTGCAGCGCCGGTTCCTGCATCCAGTTTTTCTGGGGTGTTTCAAAACCTATTTTTTCTTTTCGCCATACGATTTCATCAGGGAGTTTTTTATCCATCGCTTTTCGCAGCAGGAATTTTGTCCAGCCCTCATGCATTTTTAATTGTGAGGGAAGGGAAAAGACAAACTCCACCAGTTCGTGGTTTAAAAAGGGCAAGCGTACCTCACAGCCATGTGCCATGCTGTTGCGGTCGGCAAAACGAAGCAACTCTTCCAGGCCCATCTCGGCTGTATGGAAGTATAAGATGTCGTTGAGCTTTGTAACAATGGGCTTGTGAATTCCTTCCCATTCCCTGCCCGCCACCGATTTTGAAAATACCGGACTCAGATCCGGGTGACGGATCGTTTTGAGGTATTCTTTTCTTTCAAGTTGTATGGCCGCGTGTGAAGGAAGGAATGCGGCAATGATATTTTTAGTATCCCACAGGAAAGGCTGATCATTTTTTTGAAAGGCTTTGCGCTCCACCTGTGCCGAACCCAGTTTATGCCTGCTCAATACTTCCTGCAGGTACCAATGGATGAATTTTGGGTAGCCTGCCAGGGTTTCATCGGCACCCTGCCCGTCGAGTAAAACGGTAACCTGTTGTTGCCGGGCCAACTCAAAAACCTTGTATTGCGCATAAATGCCCGAGGATTGAAAAGGTTCTTCCTGGTGATAGCATATCTTTTCAAATTCATTGATGAGTCCTTCTGCTGTAGGGTATACCGGGTAATTCTTTATTGCCAGGCTTTCGGTTACCTGTTTAATATAAGCTGATTCATCATTTTCAAAACCAGGAAACAAGGCAGAGAAGGTTTGCAGGCGGCCGGATTGATTTCCAAAAACGGTTGCGGGGTCCTCTGCTAAGGATCTTTTTCCTGCACCCGATATGCAGGCAGCAATGGTTGAGCTGTCTAGTCCGCCGCTCAAACTTGTTCCAACAGGCACATCGCTTCGTAAACGTCGTTTTACAGAGCTGTTGAGTAATTCGGTAAACTTTTCTACGGCATCTGCTGCGGAAATATCAATTTTAATTTCTTTATTGATCTGCCAGTAACGTTTTATTTTCGACGGTTGCGTACCCGGTGAGAATTGCAGGTAGTGAGAAGGCGGAAGCGAATACACCGACTCAAAAAAGGTCTGCTCCTTATCCACGCAATTCTGAACATGACCGAGAGAAAGATAATTAAGCAGCATTTTATTATCAACCGTTCTTTCAATGCCGATCTTCCACAAAGCCTTCATCTCGCTGGCAAAAACAAAATTCTCCTCATCTTCATAATAATAAAAGGGCTTTTCTCCAAAGCGGTCTCTTGCGGCAAAAAGCTGCTCTTCTTTTTCGTCCCAAATAGCAAAAGCAAACATGCCGTCGAATTGCTGCAGGCATCTTTCTTTCCAGTAATCATAGGCAGCTACTATTACTTCTGTATCGGATTTAGAAGTGAAGCTATAGCCTTTATTTTGTAAGAAGTTCCTTATTTCTGTGTAATTATAGATCTCTCCGTTGTGAACTATTTGATAGCGACCGGCATACGGCATAGGCTGGGCGGCATTATTACTGAGATCAATGATGGAAAGCCTGCGGTGGCCGAGGTGAACGGTATTTTTCCGGTTACTCCAGGATCCTTCTCCATCGGGTCCACGGTGTGCCAATGCATCCGTCATTTTTTTTAAATGGACAGGAGCAACGGGGTTAGGAGTATTTAGTAATATGCCTGCAATTCCGCACATTATGTAAATATCAATAAAAAAAATGAGTGAACCTTAGTTAAAACTAATGGGCATAATGGCTTTAACATCGCCCCATTCCATTACCAGGTTGCAGCCGTTGGCGGTATTCTGAAATACCATGGTGAAATATTCTGCCGGGTGGCCGTTGTTGATTACCGGTATATCGGTTTCAGCAATGTCTTTGTTTTTATCCATGTGCAGGCCCCAACTGAAGAGATTACTGTTGAAAATGATCTTCCATTTATCGGGGGAAGGAATACAATAAAGGATATAGCGGCCCGGGGCAATTCTTTTTCCATTGATGGTAGCCGTTTTGAAGAATTCAATTTCGGTAGCCTCGTTAGCGCCTAATCGCCATTCCTGGTTGTAATGCTGAATAACGTTTTTTGTTATAGATGTGTCGGCAAAGATCAGCCTGCCGTTTTTTTGCGGACGGCTGTAAATAACCCTTGCCAATGGATCCTGCAGGCCGGGGTTTGCCATCTTTTCCTTCGGGTAATCAACGGGAAAATAGATCATGTCCATGGGCGATCGGTCGATTGACAGCAGGTTGCTGTCTTTTATAATGGCTGGTATCTGCCTGACAATATTCTCTTCAGGATTTTTTTTAACCTGTTGATTGCATGCTGTAAAAAGCAGCAGGGTAAAGAAACAGCCGGCATATAATATTCTTTTTCTTGTAAGCATTTTTTAACGGATTAAAATGATATAGGCAGGTTCAGCTTTACGTCATCCCAGGCAATTATGAGCGCAGCACCCGTGGATACTTTTTCAAAGGCAATTACAAATTCTTCTGTTACCTCAACCTGTTTTTGAACCGGGATAGTTACCCGGAGCAGGTCTTTTTTCGCATCGTATTTGAAAGAGCCCCAGGTGTCAGTTTCTTTATTAAGAATAAGGGTCCATTTATCGGCATAGGGAATGCAGTAAAGAGTGTATCGTCCTTTTTTAATTTTACTGTTGTTAATTTTTACATCTTTAAAAAATTCAATTTCGGTTGCTTCGTTGGCGCCCAGCCGCCATACTTTTCCGTATTCGATCAGATCGCCAAAAATAACCCTGCCGCTTTTCTGTGGCCGGCTGAATATGATCCGGGCAATGAGCGGTTCCGTTATTTTATCCTGTATTTTAAGTAAGGGGAAATTACTGGGGTAGTAACTCATGTCCATGGGCGACTTGTCCAGCGGCGGCATTTTATTTTGTGCACGGGTTGGATAAAGTGAAAAACAAAGAATTATAAACGTCAAAAAAGAACGCATCATATTTTTTGTTTAAAGATAAAGAAATCAGTT
>DAOLIP010000024.1:0-37039 GCA_035328475.1 Ferruginibacter sp. | reverse complement strand
GGAAGCCGGTAAGGCGTCTTGTTTTTCTTTTCGCCTTACCGGCTTCCCGGCGATTATTACTTTTCCAGGTTTGTATAAGCGGCTAAGCCATGTACACCACCTTCTCTTCCGTACCCGCTTTCTTTATATCCACCGAATGGTGAACTTGGGTCAAACTTATTAAATGTATTTGCCCAAATAACTCCCGCCCGTAGTTTGGTGGTCATATTGAATATCTTGGAACCCTTATCTGTCCACACTCCGGCAGAAAGCCCATAAGGCGTATTGTTTGCTTTTTCAATTACTTCATCATCTGTTCTAAAACTTTGTATCGCCAGCACCGGCCCGAATATCTCTTCCTGTGCAATGCGGTTTGATTGAGCCACATTGGTAAAGATGGTGGGCCGGCAGAAGAATCCTTTTTTCGGTATTGCACAAGAGCTTTGATACATTTCTGCACCTTCCTGTATACCGATCTTGATGTATTTATTGATGATGTCAAGTTGTGCTCTTGAGTTGATGGCGCCAATGTCGGTATTCTTATCGATCGGGTCACCAACGATCAAAGTCTCCAGCCTGTCTTTTAGTTTACGAACCACCTGTTTAAAAACAGATTCCTGCACATACAGCCTTGAACCGGCGCAACAAACATGTCCCTGGTTAAAGAAGATGCCGTTGATCACGCCGTCTACCGCCTGGTCAAGCGGGGCGTCATCAAAAATGATATTGGCAGCTTTTCCACCTAACTCCAGTGTTGCTTTTTTATTGGTCCCGGCAATGGCACGCTGAATAATTTTTCCTACTTCTGTTGAACCGGTGAAGGCAATCTTGTTTATGTCCGGGTGATTAACGATAGCAGCTCCTGTTGCTCCTGCGCCGGTGATGATATTCACCACACCAGGCGGAAGATCTGTTTCCTGTATGATCTCGGCCAGTTTTAATGCAGTAAGCGAAGTGTTCTCGGCCGGTTTTAAAACAACGGTATTTCCACAAGCCAATGCCGGTGCAATTTTCCAGGCGGCCATCAGCAAAGGAAAATTCCAAGGGATGATTTGCCCGGCAACACCCAATGGTTCAGTTCTGCGGTTTGGAAAAGCGTATTCCAGTTTGTCGGCCCAGCCGGCATAGTAAAAGAAATGGTTGGCAGCTGTGGGTACATCAAAGTCACGGCTTTCCCGAATAGGTTTACCTCCATCCAGTGTTTCAATGATGGCGAATTCCCTTGCACGTTCCTGTATCATCCTCGCAATGCGGTAAATATATTTAGCCCTTTCGGCAGGCGGCATTTTTTTCCAGGTCTTGTCATACGCATTTCTTGCAGCACTTACAGCTTTGTTCACATCCGCCCCATTGGCTTCGGCGATCATGGATAATTTTTCTTCGGTGGCCGGGTTGATGGTAGGGAAATATTTTTTGCCTGATGGCTTTTCAAATTTCCCGTTGATGAACAGTTCGTACTGCGGATCTATTTTAGCAGCGCTCTTGCTTTCCGGGGCAGGCGCAAGATTTCTTGCAGAGTCGAACTTTAATTTTATTGTATTACTTTTTTTTGTTGCCATAATATTTTTTTTACCTCACCCCAACCCCTCTCCAAAGGAGAGGGAACTCGAAGAGGGAATTTTATTATTTGTACTTCTTCTTTTTTTTAGTTTTTTTGAATTGTCTTTCTTGTCCGCTTTCATCTCTTACGTAATCTTCGCTACTGCCCTTCTCCTTTGGAGAAGGGGTAGGGATGAGGTTTTTAATCTATTGAAAAATAATTAGCCGATTGATAAACCCCCGTCTTTTGCTTCATTAGTTGCATCAGTATATCATTAGCCAGGCTGCTGGCGCCAAAGCGGAACCATTCGTTGTTCATCCAGTCTTCGCCCAGTACTTCATTCAACATAACCAGGTAATGCAATGCCAGCTTTGCTTTGGAAATACCGCCAGCAGGTTTCATGGCGATCTTCTTCCCGGTCTTGTAATAAAAATCACGGATGGCTTCCAGCATTACCAGCGTAACAGGCATCGTTGCAGCCGGAGAAATTTTGCCGGTGGATGTTTTGATGAAATCAGCGCCGGCGTACATGGCAATATCACTTGCCCGCCGTACTTTATCATAGGTAACCAGCTCACCCGTTTCTAATATAACTTTCAGTCTTGCTTCGCCACATGCTTCCTTGATGGCAGCGATCTCATCAAACACAAAATTGTATTCGCCCTGTAAAAATTTCCCTCTTGATATCACCATGTCGATCTCATCGGCGCCATTCTGCACAGCGTATTTTGTATCCCTGATCTTTACATCACGGGGTGCCTGCCCGCTGGGGAATGCGGTTGCTACGGCGGCTACTTTTACGCCTGAATCTCCCAATGCTGTTTTGGCTACTTTTACCATCGATGGATAAACACAAATGGCAGCCACCGTTGGCAGGCCCGGATAGGCATCATGCAAATGCAGGGCTTTATAACAAAGCTGTTTCACCTTTCCGTCGGTGTCTTTTCCTTCCAGCGTGGTGAGGTCGATCATGTTGAGGGCAAGCTTGAGGCCGTTCACCTTGGTCTCATTCTTTATGCTCCGCTTGGTGAACCGGGATGCTCTTTCTTCAATACCCACCTGGTCAACATGGGGCGATAGAGAGAAGTCAGGAATCGTTTTGGTTGCAATCATTTCAATTGGTTGAAAATCGTTGAATGTCGTTTAAAATGGTTCAAGACGTAAGGGCTTCTAATGCTTTTTTGATCATGTTTTTTACAGATGCCTCACTGTCTTTCGAAAATTCCTTCAGTACCCGGTTTGCAATAATGGTATTGATGCTTAAGCATTCGTGTCCCATCAGTTTACCCAATCCGTAAATGGCCGATGTCTCCATTTCAAAGTTAGTGATTCGGTGATTATTAAAACTGAAATGAGTGAGCTTGTCAACCAGGCCGGGGCTTGCCAATCCCAGCCGCAGCACCCTTCCCTGCGGGCCAAAAAAGCCGGGGCAGGTTACGGTGATGCCTTTATGAAATTCCTCACCGAATTTATTCAACAGCGTTTCACTGCCGGGGAATGCATAGGGGTTGGTGATGGCTGTATCTAATTTTGTCTGGCTGATAAATGCTTCTGCCATTTCTTTATCCGCTGCTGTTTTTTCATAACGGTAAAAATTGAGCAGGTTATCCAACCCCAGGCCGTGTGAAGAAGCTACAAAACTATCCACGGGTATATCGGCCTGCAGGGAGCCCGATGTGCCGAAGCGGATGATATTGAGTTTTGTCAGTTTCTCTTTTATCATTCTCGTTTCAAAATCAATATTGGCCAATGCATCCAGTTCGTTGAAAACAATGTCAATATTATCCGGTCCTATGCCGGTAGAGATCACCGATAAATGTTTATTGCCGATATAACCGGTATGGGTGATGAACTCCCGGTGCCGGAGTTGATGTTCGATCTTATCAAAATGAGCGCTTACCTTTTTTACCCGGTCCGGGTCGCCCACTACAATAACAGTTGGGGCCAGTTCTTCGGGGCGTACATCCAAATGATAAATGGCGCCTCGGCTGTTGATGATTAATTCCGATTCGGGGATACGTTGCATAGGTGATCGTTAAAGTAACAAAGATATTGATTAATGGATATGGTTATTGCGAATTAAATATCAGCCGGCTCAAAATTAAACCTGTCTTTTGTGTTGTTACCTGCCGGAATGGTTGGAGATAAAATAATGCAATAGTTGGAAAACAGCAAATGCCAGCAGGCAGGCAACCAGCATCCTGGTCAGTGTACTTAGCCAGCCAAAGGCAAATACTTTTTTCATTGAAACA
The DNA here is from genome assembly GCA_035328475.1 of Ferruginibacter sp. Lineage (GTDB taxonomy): Bacteria > Bacteroidota > Bacteroidia > Chitinophagales > Chitinophagaceae > Ferruginibacter. The sequence goes on along the minus strand of DAOLIP010000024.1, from coordinate 33,268 downwards.
GCCAAATAAACAAGAAGTGTCAGAAGAAAAAGCAAGGCTAATAAGGAAATGAGCAAACTGCTCAGCGACTGTAGTAATAAAATGCAAAGTAACATCACGGGGAAGATGACCAGGAAAAAACAGCCAAAATGAATGGAAAACAACATGGCATCGTAGTAGAATAATCCCTTTCGGTAAAATACTATTAAGCAGATGAATGCATTGATAGGGATCATGATGAGGAACAGCCACTTAAAAATACCTGTTACCATCGTTACGGCTTCGGGCATGGTCATTTGCCGGCTGATGCGTACTTTTTTGTTAACAGCAAATAAGCGGCTGATGACATTATTGGCATAACCATGACCTGAAAGCCATATTCCTATACTGTCTTTGTGCATTTTTTTTAATATCCGAAGATCACCATTTGTCACGTCGGGGTTTTTCATCACCCACGAAAAGGGAGGCACTAGTATATTATCCTTTATACTGTCTGCTGCTTTGTCAAACATTTGGCTGATGGTCATATTCTTTTCACCAGGATCCGGGGCTTCTCCAAAAAGACCTTTTTTAAGAAGATTGGTTTCATATAATCCCATAACAAGCAGGCCAAAAAGAGAAAGAAAAATGAACATCCGGAATGGCGGTGTATAGCGCCCGCGGATATTATGTATGTAATCGAAAGTGATCTTTCCCGGCCGGAACAGCAGGGTTTTCAGGGAATAAAAAAACTTGGTATCAAAATGCAGCAACCCTTCCAGCAATTCATACCCATAATGTACCAGGGGAAAACGCGGGTTGTGGTTTTCCTGGCCGCAATTTGGACAAAAGTTAGTGTGCTCGCTGTTTGTACTGAACTGGAAATTGCAGTTTGCACAAGTATGCTGCTTATTCTTTTTTCTGCGCATGCTGTTTAATTAATACTGTTACCGGCTGATTTTCCGATACTGGATATTAACTATGGAAACAGCCATTGACCTTTATTCAATAACTGCCTATATAAACCGGCTGCTTATTTATTCTTATAGATGATCCCGTCCTTCATCACAAAAACCACTTTCTCCATCACGCTGATATCTTTTACCGGGTCGCCATCAACGGCGATGATATCGGCCAGTTTTCCTTTTTCAATGGTACCGAGCATCTCAGAAACGCCTAACAGTTCTGCTCCATTGTACGTGGCAGATGCGATCGCTTCCATGGCCGGCATTCCGCCTTCCACCATATAAACAAATTCTTTCCAGTTCTTGCCATGGGCAAATACACCGGCATCGGTGCCGAATGCAATTTTTACCCCTGCTTTATAAGCCCGGCTGAATGTTGCCTGTATCTTAGGTCCAACAGACAAAGCCTTAGGTGTAACAATATCCGAATAATAACCAAGCATCTTTGCCGAGTCGGCCGTAGATTTTCCGGCGATGATGGTAGGCACCAGCCAGGTGCCGTACTTTTTGAATAATTCAATGGCTTCATCGTCCATAAAAGTTCCGTGTTCGATAGAAGTTACCCCAGCCCGGATCGCTCTCTTCATTCCTTCGGCGCCGTGCGCATGTGCTGCTACTTTAAAACCATAATCCTTTGCTGTTTCCACAATGGCTTTCAATTCTTCTTCGGTGAACTGGGCACCCGAAGCATCCTTCGCCTGGCTCAATACACCGGCGGTAGCGGTTATCTTAATTAAATCGGAACCATCTTTGTATCGTTGCCTTACGGCTTTTCTTGCATCATCCGCCCCATTGATCACACCTTCATTGGGCCCGGGATCACCCATCAGGCTTTTGCGGTAGCCATTGGTGGGGTCGGCATGTCCGCCGGTGGTGGCGATGGATTTTCCAACGGTATATATTCTCGGGCCTACGACCCATCCTTTATTCACTGCATTACGTAAAGAAATATTTACGCCGCTGCCACCCAGTTCACGAACGCTGGTAAAGCCTGCCATTAATGTTACGTTGGAATATCTTACCGATTCAAAAGCAACATCGGGCGGGTTCACAGTAAAACGGTCGGCCACGCCTCCTCTTTTTGTTTCGCCTTCCAGGTGTACGTGCATATCCATCAGGCCCGGCATCACGGTGTAATTCTTCAGGTCAATTACTTTATCAGCAGCGCCGGCTTGTACATAACCCTGCTTTACATCGGTGATCTTATTTCCTGTAACGATCACCGACATGTTCTCCAACACAACCTTGTTCTTTACATCGATCAGTTTTCCGCAGTGGATGATGGTTTGCTGGGCATGGGTTAAGATGCTAATAACGAACAGGGCAACAAATAAAGCGAGGAGTCTTTTCATTTTTTCTATTTGATGTTAAGATAGGATAAATGAGTGGGATGGGAAAATGTAACGACGCCTTGTTTACAAACACGCTTTTTTAGTTTTGCCATCGTAAGAATTTCGATCCCGGCATTTAACCCCAACGGGGTGACAGTATTATAGAACGCAATTAAAGTGTGAGGAGAGAACCCCTAAGGGGTGACAGAAATTTATTGCAAATCAGTCGTACCATTCAAACAGGTATTTTTCATCGTATCCGATTTCATATTTTTTCAGTTGCTCAAGGTATTCCTGTTTGAAGGTTTTCTTTGCATGATGTTGTTCCTGGTTAAGAATATAATCATACACATTACCTATATGCGAATGAGAATAGGAAAATGCACCGTAACCTTCCTGCCAGGAAAATTTACCGTTTATTAAACGGCAGTCATTAATAAAATTGGAAGAATTGTTTTTTAGATCTCTTACCAGGTCAGATATCGCCATTGCGGGTTTTAATCCTGCAAATGCATGAATATGGTCGGGCATCCCGTTTACAATAATTGGTTTATGGCCCTTGCCTTTGATGATACCCGCCATATATTGGTGTAATTCGGTTTTCCAGCTGCTGGCAATAAGGTTTTGCCTGCCTTTTACAGCAAAAACAATATGAATATAGATCTGAGAATATGTTCCGGGCATCGTAAATGGTTTGATTGCTGTTATATGTCACCCCTTCGGGTTTTGGCCAATTCATAATTGCGTTCTATAATACTGTTACCCCTTCGGGGTTAGTGCCCAATGAATGGGGAAGACAAAATAGTAAATCAGCTTTTGGGTGTTGTGTGTTTTTTCCCAGAGATACCTGTTCTTTTTCAGATATTTCGCAATAAAAAAGCAGGACCAACTTTCATTGATCCTGCCCTTAGAATTTATAACTCAAACTTATTTTATTCCATACTTCGTTTCATATTTCTCTGCCAGTTGTGTTTGTTTGTTGTGCAGGTCTACCTGCCGGCCCTGTATAAAAGCCTGGTCAATGATATTACTGCGCATGTCTAACAGGTCGCCCTCGCTTACCAAAATATTTGCGTCTTTACCTGTTTCAATGCTGCCGGTTTTGTCGGCAACACCCAAAATGGTTGCGGCGTTTAACGTGATGGCACTCAACGCTTCTTCTTTGGTTAAACCATAGGCAGATGCCGTGCCTGCATTAAATGCCAGGTTACGGCTACGGGTGTTTTCATCATCATCGTTAAGAGCAAATAATACACCTGCTTTTTGTAAGATGGCCGGCGTTTTAAAGGGCTGGTCAATGTCGTCGTCGATCATGGTAGGCAGGTTGTGCAGTTGGTTTAATATTACCGCAATGTTGTTTTGTTTCAACAGGTCGGCGATCTGCCAGCTGTCTACAGCGCCCACCAGCACTACGTTAAAACCAAACTCTTTTGTAAAGTCAACCGCCAGCAACATCTCTTTTACAATATTACAGTGGATGAATAATTTTTGTTTCTTTTCAAACAAGCCTTTCACTGCTTCAAACTTCAGGTTGGTGGCTTCGTGTTTGCCTTCGGCCAGGTAGGCTTTTGCTTCACGGAAGAATGCTTTCACATTCTCAATTTGTTCCAGCCCCCTTTTTACCGGGTCAACTGCTGGCTGTGCGCCAAAGTTGCCGCCTCCGCCACCAAATCCCCTTCGCCTTGCCAGCAAAGAAGGCATGCGGAAATGAATACCGTTATCGGCTTTGTATGCTGCGTCTTCCCAGTTCCATGCATCAAACTGAACTACGGAAGATGAGCCGGAGATGATACCGCCATCCGGAACGATGTTGGCTAACAGAATTCCGTTGGGACGTAAGGTGTTTATCACTTTTGAATCGGTATTATAAGCTACCAAGGAACGGATGCTTGGGTTCAGTTCTCCAAGCTCTGAGGCATCAATGGTTGCCCGTACCGAGGGAACTTCAATTAACCCCACCTGGGTAGAACTTAAGATCAGCCCCGGGTAAATATGTTTTCCGCTGCAGTCTATGATCTTTGCTCCTGCCATAGCGGCAGTGGTTCCCACTTCGGTTATCTTACCATTCTTAAAAACAACGGTTCCGTTGTTTATCACCTGGCCATTACCCACGTGAATGGTGGCGTTGGTAAGGGCGATGGTCTCTTTTTGTGCAGGAGCCGGCAAAATGGTTTCCTGTGCAGAAACACTGGCCGTTGCCAAAACACAGCTTATATATATGAATATCTTTTTCATGTTCATGATTTTTTCTGGTTATTTATTTTCATCCACTTCGTCTGCCTCAATGGTAAGTAGACCTGTATTGTGATTATGATCACTGCAGGTATTCACTACTTCATACCTTGGCCTTGCCCGTTGGAAATTTCCCCCGGCAGTACCACCAGCGGCTGTTCTTTTTAGTGTTGTCAGCTTTTGAACGATCCTTGCTTTTTCGGCCTGGTTGCGCTTACGTATTTCTGCATCTTTCTCCCGGTCGAAATAAATGGTGCCGTCCACAATCGTTTTTTCTGCTTTGGCATAAATGGATAAAGGATGATCGCTCCATACAACCAGGTCGGCATCTTTGCCCACTTTTATACTTCCCACTTTACTATCAACATGCAGCATTTTTGCCGGGTTGATGGTTACCATCTTCCAGGCATCTTCTTCACTCATGCCGCCGTACTTCACACTCTTGGCTGCTTCCTGGTTCAGGCGGCGGGCCATTTCTGCATCGTCGGAATTAATGGCAACATTCAACCCAACTTTGCTCATGATGTATGCATTGTAAGGAATGGCATCCACCACTTCCATTTTATAATTCCACCAGTCGCTGAAGGTAGATGCGCTGGAACCATGTGCTTTCATTTTATCGGCCACTTTGTATCCTTCTAAGATATGGGTGAAGGTGTTAACCGGAAATCCGAAGCGCTCAGCCACTTTCATGGTGGCATTGATCTCACTCTGTACATATGAGTGACAGGTGATGAAACGTTTCCTGTTCATGATCTCGGAAAGTGCATCCAGTTCAAGGTCTCTTCTTACTACGATGGGGGTAGCGCCTTTCTTCTTGTTATTTTCTTCAGCCGATTTCCATGCCTTTTGATAATCGGATGCCCGTTGAAAAGCGTCTGTCAATACCTGTTCTACACCCATGCGTGTATCGGGAAAACGGGGATTGCCCTGCGTGGCCGAACTTCTTTTTACGTTTTCGCCCAAAGCGAATTTTATAAACGGATCGGCGCCGGCAAATTTCAATTCCTGGTCGTCCATTCCCCAGCGGAGTTTTATCAATTGTGTTTGCCCGCCAATGGTATTGGCCGAACCATGTAATATGTGAGATGTGGTAACGCCGCCACTCAGCTGCCTGTATATATTTATATCGTCGGGGTTCAGGTTATCACCGATACGTACTTCGGAAGTAACGCTTTGTCCGCTTTCATTGGTGGAAGAAGAAGCGATGTGAGAATGTTCATCGATAATGCCGGCTGTAACATTCTTGCCGGTGGCATCAATCACTTTAGCCGTTGGGTCAGAAAGATTTTTTCCAACGGCGGCGATCTTTCCGTTCTTAATAAGTACATCGGTGTTTTCCAGTTTGCCTTCTTTCTCACTGGTCCAAACAGTGCCGTTCTTTATCAGGATATTTTCCTGTTTGGGCAATTCTTCCGAACCAAAACCCAGGAAGGGATATACAACTTTTCCAAGCACCAGGGGTTGTTTGGGCCGGGCACTGTCTGCTTTTGCTTCGGCTTTTTTGTCGAAGGTTGCTGTCCAGGTAAATTTGTTTCCCTGTGCATCCGATCCGAAACCATTCCATGTATTACCGGCAACAGCGCCGCTGAGGATGGTTTCTCTTGCACCAGGGCCACGGCCTTCGGTATAACTCAGCTTAACCAGTTTGCCATCATAAGTATATTTACCGGTGAGGGTATCCTTGCTGATGAAACTGGCAACGCCTGCGTCTTTCAATTCCAGTGAATAGGCTTTAACACCGTTGTTTGTATTGGCAACTAAATTGTAAAATCCTTTTGCATCGAACCAGTTCTCGTCTTTCACCGCATTCTTAATTCCCTGTGTCCAGTTTTGCAGTAAGGTTGTTTTTTCTGCAAACACTGGGCCGGAGGTAATGATGAAGTTGGCGATCTTTCCTGCATCCAGGCTTCCGATCTTATCATACACGCCTAATAAACTGGCGGGTGTTTTTGTCAATGCTTCCAACGCTTTCGGTTCGGTTAGTCCGTATTCAATGGCTTTGCGAAGGTTGGTCATAAAGTCGGCCGGGTTGGAAAGGTCGGCAGTGGTTAAGCAGAAACTGATCCCTGCTTTTTCAAATGCTGCCGGGTTGCCGGGAGCCAGTTCCCAATGCTTCAGATCATCCAGTCCTACAAAACGAAGATCATTCGGATCATCCACATCCATGGCAGCGGGGTAGTTCAATGATAGGATGAAGGAGGCTTTTGTTTCGGCCATCTCCCGCATACGCTGGTATTCGTTGCCGCCGCCTTTGATGATGTATTGTACGCCGAATTCATCACCGATCCGGTCAGCCCTTAAGTCATTCCATTTATCGTTTGCATCAAATATCTGCGGCAGGAGTTGATTATCGTTCCAGCTTTTTAAAGACAGGTTCACGCCTTCTGCAGCTGGATTTCCTGCCTGCCCGGCAGACAGGGATCTGTACCATTGTGCGTCTAAGTAGGTCTGGCGTAATAAAGCGATTGATCCCATCATGGAGTTGGGATAACTTTGCCCCGATGTGCCCCTGCTGAAAGAGTAATGTGCAGATGCTTTGTCTTTTATCATTACAAGATTATCGGCCTGCGTGGCCAGCGTAACAAAAGTGCCGGTTCCTCTTGCGATGCCGTCTTTTTGATGAGTGAGTACGGCGCCAAAACCAATATCTCTCAATGTTTTTGCTTTGGCATCATCAGCAGTAAATATTTTATACGCTTCTGTTTCGGCTTTAATAGCCTGGTTCCAGCCATAAGCGCCCTTGGTATTTGAGGTTAATTGTTGTGTCCGGAAAAATCCCCCGCCGCCGCCAAAGCCAGCTGTTTGCTGGGGAGCGGATGATGTCATTCCATAGTCGCTGTAAATATCAATGAAGGCCGGGTAAATATATTTTCCGTTGCAGTCAATTACCACAGCTTCTTTAGGGATGGCTATATTATTTCCTACGGCTTCTATTTTTCCCTGGCGGATGATCAGTGTTGCATTTTGCAAAGTGGTTTGGGCATCTTTTACAATACTGGCATTGGTAAACGCATAATATCCGTCTTTGGGATTGGCCACATCGTTAGCCGGAAAAGTAGCCTGTGCCAGGAGTAGTTGCATACCGGTTGCCATAAAAGCAAACAGCAGCAACAGGGGTCTTAGTTTTTGCATGCAGTTATTTTTTGATTGGGCGATAAATATAACAAATGATTAATTGTGAAAACCGCCACCTGAATAATTTAGCTGCAGGGATGGCGTAATTTTACGGTGTATTAGCCCTTCCTGTGGATAAACAACGGGGCATTGAGCATAAAATGATAGCTTTGTCCCGGGATATGTGATAAAAGGATACATATGGATGGAATGGTTTTTGCAAAACGATGCTGTATGAAAAAAATAGCAGGTATATTAGTATTGATCTTTTTTTCGGCAACCGCAATGTGCCAGGTTGCTGCCGACAGTACCCGGCCCAAAGTAGTAATAAATAAAGATCCCCGGCTGGATATACTGGCAAAAGCCGAAGCGGAGATAAACAGCTATGCAAGCCGCTTTACCAAAGGGTACCGGTTATTTGTATTAAAGACCAATAACCGGGATTATGCCATGAAAGTGCGGGCTTATCTTTTACAGGCATTTCCGGAAGAAAAAGTGGTAATGACCTACCAGTCGCCGTTCATTAAAATGAAGTTTGGCGATTTTGTGGAGAAGAAGGATGCCGAGAAATGCCGCGACATCATCATGAAGTCGGGTGTGGTAACCGGCGCTGTTTATCTTCTTCCCGAAATGGTGGAGTTAAAGCCGGATAAATTCAAAGAGCAGGATTCAAAATAGGATCCTTAAAATCTGTGTAAAGGAGTTTCTGCAGGGAAACTCCTTTTTATTTTGCGGGTTTACCGTTATTTTTAATGCATGATAAAGCAACGCATCCAGCAATTAGCCAAAACTTATTTCAATGAGTTTGTCAATATCCGGCATCACCTGCATGCAAACCCCGAACTCAGTTATAAAGAATTTGAAACATCGGCATTCGTTCAGCAGAAGTTAAAAGAATGGGATATTCCGTTTGAAGTAAAAGCTGCAACAGGTGTTGTTGGTATTATCAAAGGAAAGAACCCGGGTAAGAAAGTAACTGCCCTGCGAGCCGATATGGATGCATTGCCCATTACGGAAGAAAATGAAGTGGAATACAGATCGAAGAACACCGGCGTGATGCATGCCTGCGGACACGATGTGCATACCACCTGCTTATTAGGCGCTGCAAAAATTTTGAATGAGTTAAAAGATGAGTGGGAAGGAACGGTGAAATTAATTTTTCAACCCGGAGAAGAAAAGAATCCGGGCGGCGCCAGTTTATTAATTGCAGAAGGGGTTTTGGAAGATCCAAAGCCAGAAAAAATATTTGCGCTTCATGTACACCCCGGTCTGGAAGTGGGAAAGCTGAGTTTCCGCAACGGCATGGTAATGGCCAGTGCCGATGAACTTTATATCAGCATAAAAAGCAAGGGCGGGCATGCCGCAGCACCGCAGTATACGGCAGACACCATTTTAATTGCCTCGCAGTTGGTGGTAAGCCTGCAGCAGATCGTAAGCAGGAACAACAGTCCATTCAATCCTTCTGTGTTATCCATCACTTCTTTCCAGGGCGGATCCACCACCAATGTGATACCTTCCGAAGTAAAACTGATGGGAACTTTCCGGGCGATGAATGAAGAATGGCGTTTTAAAGCGCATGAACTTATTAAAAAGCAAACGGTGGAATTAGTACGTGCCATGGGCGCTGAAGCAGATATTCATATCGACGTAGGTTATCCTTTTGTTTTAAATGATGAAATGCTGGGCAATGCCGCCTGGAAAAAGGCAGAAGAATACATGGGTGCTGCCAATGTAGAAGAAACAGAACTGCGGATGGGTGCCGAAGATTTTGCTTATTACTCACACCTGGTACCTGCCTGTTTTTTCCGGTTGGGAGCAGGTAATAAAGAAAAAGGAATAACCAGTGGCGTACATACACCTACCTTTAACATTGATGAAAGAGCCATCGAGACAGGAGTGGGGATGATGGCCTGGCTGGGGGCAGACTCCCCCGCCGCCCCCTAAAGGGGGATTTGAAGAAACCTCACCCCAACCCCTCTCCTTAAGGAGAGGGAACTGGAAGATCTGGGCGAAGATCACGTTTCATAAGATAAATACTCTTTGAGTATTGACGAAAGAAGATCATTTGTTGATATGGAAGATAAAATGGTTGGCTATGTTTAATGTGCCGCTCCATCTCCTTAAGAAGAAGGAGATGGAGGATGAGGTTGCTGAATGAAGATACACTGTACAAGAGTGCGACGCCAATGAAGCCGGGCTTTGTATTATTGCGGGGCTAACAAAACTAAAAACACAAAAATGAAAATAGCATTCCACGGCGCAGCCCGTACCGTAACCGGAAGCAAACACCTGCTTACCTTAAAGAACGGGAAAAAATATTTATTAGACTGTGGCATGTTCCAGGGCATGGGAAAACAAACCGATGCCATGAACCGTACCTGGGGTTTTGAGCCATCGGAGGTAACACATCTTATTTTGTCGCATGCACATATTGACCACAGCGGCCTTATTCCCAAATTTGTAAAAGACGGGTTTGACGGAAAGATATTCTGCACGCCGGCCACCAAAGAACTATCGGCTGTAATGCTGGAAGATTCTGCAGGGATACAGGAAAGTGAGATAAAATACGAGAACAAGCGAAGGGCGCAGGACGGACTGCCATATCTGAAACCCTTGTATGATACAGCCGATGCCATGGCAGCGATGGATCATTTTGTAGAAGTAGATTATGATAACTGGTATACCATTGATGAAAATGTTCAGGTGCAATACACTGATACCGGGCATATCATTGGCAGTGCTGCCGTACACTTAAAAGTAAAAGAGAACGGAAAAACCACCCGCATCACATTCAGCGGCGATGTGGGCCGTTACCGGGATGTGATCTTAAGATCGCCGGCAGAATTCTCACAGGCCGATTATATCATACTGGAATCAACCTATGGAAACAGTTTACATGATGTAAACACCACCACACCCGACCAGGTATTGAAATGGATTGAAAAAGCATGCATTCAAAAGAAAGGGAAGCTGATCATTCCTGCGTTCAGCGTGGGACGAACACAGGAGATATTATATGCACTTAACCAGTTGGAACTGGAAAGAAGATTGCCTGACCTGAACTATTTTGTTGACAGCCCCCTCAGTGTTAAAGCCACCCAGATCATTAAAAACTACCCGCAGTATTTTAATAAAACCATTCAGAAGATATTGCAGAGCGATAGCGATCCGTTTGGATTTAAGGGACTGAAGTTCATTAAATCGGTGGATGAATCAAAACTGCTGAACTTCCGCAACGGGCCCTTTGTGGTCATTTCGGCAAGCGGTATGGCCGATGCAGGAAGGGTGAAGCATCATATCAGTAACAATATTGAGAACAGCCACAATACCATTTTATTCACCGGTTATTGCGAACCGCATTCCCTGGGTGGCAAATTGCTTGATGGCAGAAAAGAAGTGAACATTTATGGTGTAGCTCATGAAGTGAATGCCGAGATCGGTTCTATACGAAGTATGAGTGCCCACGGCGATTATGATGACCTGTGCCAGTTCCTGGCCTGCCAGGATCCTAAACGGGTGAAGCGGTTGTTCCTGGTTCATGGCGAATACCATGTACAGCAGGAATTTCAGCAACGGCTTATCCGCAAAGGTATTGCTGATGTGGAGATACCCGAAATGCATTACGAGATCGGTTTGGAATAGTTTTTGGGTGTCTTGCCTGCACCATATGTTTAGCCCCATGAAAAAACTGAAGAAGATCATTAAAATATCCCTGGTAAGCCTGGTTGTACTGATCGGCCTGCTGGTGGCATCTACCTATATTTTTCGTGGTAAGATAATCTCACTCATTAAATCGGAGATCAATAAGAGCATCAATGCAAAAGTTGATTTTAAAGAGGTGGACATTTCTTTTTTCCGTCATTTTCCAAAAGTAAGTATCGGTTTGGATGAACTGCAGGTGACTGGTGCCGGTGTTTTTGCTGCCGATACTTTATTGCAGGCCGAACGGCTGGATGCTACGGTGGATATCATGAGTTTTATCCGGGGAAAGAATATGAATATCTACAGTATTTACCTGCAAACCCCGAAGATCAATGCGATCGTAACCAAAGAAGGTTTTGCCAACTGGGACATTGTAAAAGAAGAAGCAGGCAAAACAAATACGAAAACAGAAAGTAAACCGTTTAACCTGCAGTTGAAAAAATACGCCATCAGTAACGGGCATGTTACTTATACCGACGCACAAAGCGATATGCGTGCGGTGGTGGAAAACCTCAACCATTCCGGCAGCGGAGACTTTACTTCCGATCAATTCTTATTAAAAACAAGTACCAGCGCCGATGCGGTTACTTATATATATGGTGCTATTCCTTTTCTTTCGAAAGTAAAGACCCGGGTTGATACGGATATTAAGATCGACAATAAGGCCAGCACCTATAGTTTTGATGCGATGGATATGCTGCTGAACGAATTGAAAATAACCGGCAGCGGCCATTTAAAAAGCATTGTCAATGGGTATGATATGGATCTGAAGTTTAAGTCGGCTTCCACTGATTTTAAAAATATCCTGTCGCTGGTGCCGGCCATTTACAAAACAGAATTTGATAAAGTAATAACCAGCGGCAATGCGGGCTTTGAGGGATTTGTAAAAGGGGTGTACAGCGATTCAACCATGCCGGGTTATCACCTGGCCATAACGGTAAAAGAAGGTTCTTTTAAATATGCCGATCTGCCTAAAGCCGTGCAGCATATAAATTTCAATGCAGTGGTTGATAATACCGATGGACAAACCGATAATACCGTAGTGGATATAACCAATGGCCACCTGGAAATAGATAAAGATCCGTTTGATTTTCGCCTGCTGGTTAAAAAGCCCATCAGCAATATGTTTGTGGATGCGGCTGCAAAAGGGAAACTGGACCTGTCGCAGGTTGCCAACTATGTGAAACTGGAAAAAGGCACAAGCATTGGCGGTTTGATGAATGCCGATGTGAACATCAAAGGCAATGTGAAGGAGATAGAAAAACAACAGTATACTAATTTCTATGCAGGGGGAACCATTGATGTAAATAAATTCAATTACACTTCCCCGGATTATCCAACGGGCATTAAGATAAACACCGTGCATGCCGATTTTACTCCCACTAAGATCGATGTATCCAACCTCAGCGGGCAATACATGAATTCGAATTTCAGCGGCGGCGGACAGATCAATAACCTGCTGAGTTACCTTTTAAGCGGTAAACCTTTGCGTGCTGATCTTGCCATTAATGCAGATAAGGTAAACCTGAACGACTGGATGGGTATAACAGCAGATACCGTTACATCTGCAGGCAACGGGTCGGCGCCTTTTGCCGTACCTGCTAACCTGGATATAAACCTGGCTACAAAGATCGACAGGTTGCTGTATGACAAGATCGATATACAAAATTTAACGGGCTCAGTGAAAGTAGCGGATGAGGCTGTAAAGCTGAACAATATCAGCGGGAATGCGCTGGACGGTACTATAAAGATCAATGGCTCGTACAGTACAAAGGAAAATAAAGCAAAGCCTGTGATCGCTATGAGTTACGATGTGGCAGGAGTGGACATACAAAAAACATTTTACGCTTTCAATACGGCACAGAAACTGATGCCTATCGGGAAATTCCTGGCGGGGAAACTTACCTCTGTGTTATCAGCCAATGGAAAACTGGGAGATAATATGAGCGTGGATATGAACACGCTTTCAGGCAATGGTAGTTTGTTTTTGATTGAAGGATTTCTGAGCAAGTTTGCACCCCTGGATAAGATTGCCTCTACGCTGAATGTAAAAGAACTTGAACAGTTGTCGATGAAGGATGTGAAAACCTTCTTTGAATTTTCGAACGGCAAATTGCTGGTTAAACCATTTACTGTTAAAGTGAAGAATATAGAGATGGAGATCGGCGGCCTGCAGGGTTTTGATGAATCGATCAACTATGCCATCAACCTTAAACTGCCCAGGGCACTGATGGGCACGCAGGGAAACAACCTGGTGAATAACCTGGTAACTGCTGTAAACAGTAAGGGTGTGCCATTGAATGTGGGCGATATGGTAAACCTTAAGCTGGGTCTTGCCGGAACGATAAGAAACCCGACTATAAAGGTAGACCTGAAACAGAGCGGAGAAAAATTAGCCGACCAGTTGCAGCAACAGGTAAAGGATTTTGCGCAGGCTAAGATCGATAGCGCAAAAAACGCTGCCAAAGACACACTCAATTCGGTTAAAAAGCAACTGGGTGATGCCGCCAAAGAAGAATTGCGTAAAAAACTGTTTGGCGGAAAAGATACGGTTGCCATAAAAGACAGCACCCCGGTTAAAAACCCGGCGGACAAAACCAAAGAATCGGTAAAAGGGTTATTCGATAATTTATTAAAGAAGAAACAAAAAGATTCGGGTAATAAGCAATAGCATCATTTAAAACCGTTGTGGTTTAAATGCGGTGATATCAATGGATGTTGTTTTATGCCGTATGATCTCAGTCACTAATTTACCGGTACCCGTTCCTTCAGAAATACCCAGCATGGCATGGCCGCCGGCGAAGACCACGTTCTCATAGTCTGTAACTTTTCCAATATAGGGCAAGCCATCCGGTGTTACTGGTCTTAACCCGTTCCATATCTTATCTACTGGAGGAAAATCAATTTTCAATCCTGGGTAAAAAAGCCTGGCTGAATCATAAATGCCCTGCATCCGTTTTACCAGCACTTTATTATTGATACCACTGAGTTCCATGGTGCCGCCAATGCGGAGTTGTTGCTTCCAGGGGGTGATGGCACAGCGGCCATCCACTAAAATAGCCGGGTACTTCAGGTTCTTTTCAACATGATCGTAGGTATGGCTATAGCCTTTACCCGGCTGCAGTAATAATTTAATGCCCATCATTTTTGCTACCAGGGGAAGCCAGCTTCCGGCGGCGATCACAATTTCATTGCAATTAAATTTTCCTTTGTCGGTTATTACTGAAGAAATTTTGTTGCCTGTTTTTTCAAAACCGGTAACGGTTGTATTGAGTTGAAAGATTATCCCCTTCTTTTCCAGGTCATTTTTCAGGGCGGTCATCATTTTGCCGGGGTTGAAATGACAATCATCTTTGAATAATACAGCGCCCGCCACATCTACTTCCACCTCTGTTTCTATTTGCTGAACGGCATCCCGTTTCAACCGCTCCACCTTCAGCCCGAATTTTTCGGCGTCATCGGCTAAATGAAATTCATGCTCCAGTGTTTTTTGCTGTTTGCACATCATCAGGCAACCGATCTCTTCCATGTCGAATGTATCGCCGATCTCGGTACGCATATCGTTTATCAATTGCCGGCTCAGTTGTAAAATGTTATTCAGGTGTGGCGCATTTTTCTTTACAGTAGCTGCATTGCTGTTCTTCCAGAAATGAAAACCCCATTGCAACAGGTCCCGGTTCAGTCTTGGTTTAATATAGAACGGGCTGCTGCTGCTGAGCATGTGCCGGATGCCTTCGGCGATAATACCCGGGCTGGCCAGCGGAATAAAATGGCTGGGCGACATATAGCCCATGTTGCCGAAAGAACAACCATCGGTTATATCGCCCCGTTCAATAACGGTTACTTCGTACCCTTCTTTCTGTAAATAGTAAGCGCTGCATAAACCGATTACACCACCGCCAATAATGGTTACTTTCATGTCTCCTTTTTTCTGCGTTGTTTAAAATATAATCTTTGATGCCATTTTGCTGAGATGCTTCGTTCCTCAGCATGACAGAATCCGTTTTCATCTGTACATATCCGTGTCATCTGTCTTTCTATCACAAAACCTGGAACCCCAATGCATATGGGTCATCTTCGGTGTCAATCGTTATCATATTATGTCCGTATATTCTTGCCCATCCTTCAATGCTGGGCCTGATCGCCGGTTTTCCGGCGACCGTTAATTCTTCTTCAATGCGCCCGGTGAATTTACTGCCGATGATGCTTTCGTGAATGAATTCATCTCCTTTTTTCAGTTTCCTTTTTGCGTGCCATTGCGCCATACGTGCACTGGTGCCTGTTCCGCAAGGACTGCGGTCGATGGCTTTATCGCCATAAAACACCGCATTGCGTGCGGTAGATGTCTTATCTATCACGGCGCCGGTCCATAAAATATGACTGCATCCATGTATCGTTTCATTTTCCGGGTGAACAAAATCATATTTGGTATTTATGTTCTTTCTCAGTTCTCTTGCCCAGGCAATTAATTTATCTGCCGGGTAGTTTTCCAGCCCTTTAAAATTTTTCTGTACATCCACAATGGCATAAAAATTTCCCCCGTAAGAAACATCGATTACCAGTTCGCCCAGTTCAGGGCAGTTAACTGTTAATTCTGAAGAATGAAGAAAGGAAGCAACATTAGTAAGCTTTACAGATTTAACCTTGCCGTCTTGTTCTGTGTATGTTATTAAGACCAATCCCGCCGGTGCTTCCATCCGTACAATGCCGGGCGTTTTGGGTTTTATCAGTCCTTCTTCAATGGCGATGGTGATGGTACCGATGGTTCCATGTCCGCACATGGGCAGGCAGCCGCTTGTTTCAATGAACAGAACAGCCACATCGTTCTGCGGATCGTGGGGCGGGTATAGAATGCTTCCGCTCATCATATCGTGGCCACGGGGTTCAAACATGAGACCCTTGCGTATCCAGTCGTATTCCTTCAGAAAATGCTGGCGCTTTTCACTCATGGTATTGCCGGTCAGTTGCGGGCCGCCCTGTTTTACCAGGCGAACGGGATTGCCGCAGGTGTGGGCATCTATACAATGGAATGTATGCTTCATTTTATTTTGTAAATTTATGGTATGGAAGCATACGGAAAAATATTATTGATAGCCATGCCTGCATTTTTGTTACTGGTACTTTTTGAAAAATGGCATGGCTGGCGCAAAGGGAGGGATACCGTACGTAATATGGATATGATCAGCAGCCTGAGCAGCGGCGTTACCAATGTTACCAAGGATGTGGTAGGGCTGGCCCTTGTTATCATCTCTTATCCTTTTTTAGTCCGCAATCTTGCACTCACGCATATTGAGAATACAGTTGTCGTATATGTGATCGCTTTTTTTGCACTCGATTTTGCCGGCTACTGGGTGCATCGGCTGCAGCATGTGACTAATTTTTTCTGGAACGGGCATATTGTTCATCACAGCAGCGAAGAATTTAACTTAGCCTGTGCATTGCGCCAGAGTATTTCAGCTGTAGTAAAAACGTTTGCTATTTTTTTGTTGCCTGCTGCCCTGCTGGGAGTGCCTTATGAGGTCATTGCGATCGTAGCTCCACTTCATTTATTTGCACAGTTCTGGTATCATACACAGCATATCGGGCGTATGGGATTTTTAGAAAAGATCATTGTAACACCTTCACATCACCGGGTACATCATGCCATTAACCCGCAGTATATTGATAAGAACTACGGGCAGATATTCATTTTCTGGGACAAATGGTTTGGCACTTTCCAGGAAGAATTGCCCGGCGTACCACCTGTGTATGGCATTACAAGACCTGTAAGAACCTGGAACCCGATCAAAATAAATTTTCAGCATGTTTGGTTATTGATAAAAGATGCGTGGCGGACCAATAGCTGGAAAGAAAAATTCACCTTGTGGTTCCGGCATACCGGCTACCGGCCAGCCGACGTAGCGGCAAAATACCCGGTGTATAAAATTGAAGATGTGTATCATTTTGAAAAATACGATACCCCTGCTTCTCCTGCGCTGAATACCTGGAGCTGGATACAGTTATTGATGCTGCTTTTATTTGTAAGTTACATGTTCGGAAATATCGCACTCATTAATAACCTGGATAAGACCTATATCTTCTGGTATGGCGGTTTTATTTTTCTGAGTGTATATGCACTTACCGACCTTATGGACCGGAATGCTTCTGCCATTGCCTGGGAATTCATCCGCTCTGGCCTGGGCCTTTATTTTCTCTTTCAGCAAAACGATTGGTTTGGGGCAGGTATTTACTCGCCGGCAATTAAATTTATACTGGGAGGTTATTTTGTGATCTCCATTGTTATAACAGCATGGTTTGTGATGAAGCACCGAAGAGAAGATCAGCAGGTTGCATTAACAGTGTAGGTCCACTCGTCCCGGTCTCTGACCGGGATGCAATGGTCTCAAGACTTTGTCTTGCAGAAAGTTTAAAGGGGGGATTTTGTCAACTCGTTGTTCACTGCTCTCCATATTCCCAATGGATTTTCATTCTTTAATTCATCCGGCAATAACTCATTGCTCCAGTTTTGAAACGCAATGGGCCTTGCAAAACGTTTGATGCCATCGGCGCCTACAGAAGTAAATCTTGAATCGCTGCTGGCAGGGAATGGTCCGCCATGCTGCATGCTCAGGCAAACTTCCACGCCGGTGGGTACACTGTTGAGGATAAATCGTCCGCAGATATTTTTTACCGCTTCCACCAACTCATCGTTTTGTTTGATGTCGGCATCGGTTGCCATTAGGGTAGAAGTGAGTTGCCCTTCCAGATGTTTTGCCACTTCGATCATCTCCTTCATGTCTTTGCAACGGATAACAATGGAATAAGGGCCAAATACTTCCTGGTGTAAAACGGGATTGCTTAAGAATGCCTGCCCGCTGGCAGTGGCAATGGTTGGCAATCCTTCATTTTCCTTTACCATTGTTTCGCTTTCAGCCACCAGGTGAACATCTTCCTGCAATAATGCATTGCCTTTATTTTTTTTATATGCTGTTACAATTCCCTGATGCAGCATGGGAGCTGGGGCAATTTTTTGAATTGCTTTGCCAAGGTCATGAACAAATGTTTGTAAAGCATCACTTTCAATGCCAATGATCAAGCCGGGGTTGGTACAAAATTGTCCAACACCCAACGTGATGGAGCCTGCATACATGGCAGCAATATCGCCGGCAGATGTCTTTAATTTTTCCGGCAGTAAAAAAACAGGGTTGATACTCCCCATCTCTGCAAAAACAGGAATGGGTTCTTTTCGCTGGTTACCCCAGTCGAATAATTGTTTACCGCCAAGATAAGAACCGGTGAAGCCAACTGCTTTTGTATGCGGATGTGTTACCAGTGCTTTGCCCACTTCAAAAGAAGCGCCATGCACATGCGTAAAGATCCCTTCGGGCATATTGCATTTCTTTGCTGCAGTTAAAATGGCTGTTGCAACGATCTCCGATGTTTGGGCATGCGCAGGATGCGCTTTTACAATGACCGGGCACCCGGCAGCAAAAGCACAGGCCGTATCTCCACCGGCTGTAGAATAGGCAAAAGGAAAATTACTTGCACCAAAAACAACTACAGGCCCAAGTGGTACCAGCATCTTTCGGATGTCTGGCTTCGGCGGCGTTTTATCGGGGATGGCGGTATCAATTCTTGCTTCCAGCCAATCGCCTTTTTGGCAGGCTTCGGCATAACTGTTCAGTTGAAATATTGTTCTTGCCCGTTCACCACGCAACCGTACTTCAGGCAAATTGGTTTCACTCATTGCTGTATGGATCAGATCATCGCCGCAATTCTCCAATTCAAGGGCAATGGCTTTCATAAATGCAGCCCGTTGAGCTAAAGAAAATCTTCTGTAGATATGAAATGCATTCCATGCCTGCTGCATGATCGTTTCAATTTCTGATGGCGTGCTGTCGTTGAACATTGAATATGGAGAATTGATTATTGAATATTTGTCAAAGTGCGGGCCTGGTAGCAATTCCTTCAGTGATGATCTTCAGTACTTCTTCTCTTTCCTTTCCAACCAATGCCAGCCTTGGCGCTCTCACCGTTTCGGAACCGATACCGGCCTGTGCTTCTGCCAATTTTATATATTGCACCAGCTTGGGGTGAATGTCCAGTTCCAGCAAGGGCATGAACCAACGGTAGATCTTAGTTGCTTCAGCAATTTTTCCGGCCTTTACCAGGTTATAAATAGCAACGGTTTCTTTTGGAAAAGCACAAACCAGTCCCGCCACCCAGCCATCAGCTCCCAAAACAAGTTCTTCCATGGCCAATGGGTCTACGCCGCAGAGAATTTTGTAGCGTTCGCCAAAACGGTTCCTTAATCTTGTTACATTTATTACATCACGGGTAGATTCTTTTATAGCATTTATATTTTTACTGGCCTGCAGTTCGTCAAACATATCCAGCGTAACCTCTATCTTATAATCCACCGGGTTGTTGTAGATCATCATAGGAAGATCCGTTGAGTCGGCTACGGTCTTAAAATAAGTAACCGTTTCCCGGTGATCGCTTTTATAGCGCATCGGCGGCAATATCATGATTCCTTTGGCTCCCCAGGCTTTGGCATACCCGGCCTGTTGCAATGCCTCTTTGGTAGAACCTTCGGCAATATTTAAAACTACCGGCACCTTGCCGGCGCATTTTTCCACGGCAAATTTTATCAGCCGCTCTTTTTCCACGGTTGTCAATACACTGGCTTCACCCAATGTACCGCCGAGTACAATGCCGGCCACCCCGGCCTCAAGCTGCGCATCCAGGTTTTTTTCAAACAGCGGCAGATCTAATTGATCGTCTGCTGTAAATTTTGTGGTGAGTGCAGGAAAAACACCTTTCCATTCTATGCTCATAAACTAAGTTTTTGCTAAAGATAATTCATAGATCTTTAACATCAGTTTTTGAACAATTTGTAATATCTTTTTTCGGCATTCCCCTGGGATTTTCTTTTACTAAACTTTCACAATTCATGTTTAAACCAGCGCATAGTTTTTGCGTATATAGTGAGTATGGAGTATTCCGTACAACAAATAAAAAGGAGGACCTATGGCACCTAAATCATTTAACTGGGTTAGTGCAGTTGCTGTTTCTGCTGTACTGTTATTTTCCGGGTGTGCCGGTAATGCCCACATCGAAAAAGACAAATCCGCTGATTTCAGCAAATACCGCACGTATGCATGGGTAGATAAGCCGGATGAAAAAGAAAATAAAAAGAACCGCAGAAAGGAACTGGCTGAGACAAATATCCGCCATGCAGTGAATGAACAGTTGCAAAAGAGCGGCTGGAAAGAAGTGAGTTCAAACCCGGATGTGCTTGTTAATTATGAATTGCTGGTGGAACGGAACCAGAAACAACAGCAAAATGCGGTGTATTCAGATCCATTCACCCGCAGCTATTACAACCGGTACAGCGGCCGGATGATCACTTATTATTATCCTTCAAGGTTCGTGGGATACGACAACTATTCCACCACGGTAAAGGAAGGAACCATTACCATCACCATGATCGATAACAATACGGATAAAACGGTTTGGCAGGGCTGGACCACCAGTGAACTGAACAGCAGCCGGATCACGAGTTCCGAGATAGACCGGAATGTGCGGACGATCTTTAAAAAGTTTGATACAGGAAAATAAGAACAGCAGGGTTTATTGGCAAAAACGAAAGCCTCTCAATAGTGAGAGGCTTTTTTGTACGCCGGACACGAAGGGGCATTTTGGATAATACTTGCAACTGATGGAATTAATAACTACATTGTTGCATAGTATACCTGAAGAGCTTCTTAATTCTGCCCCACCATTTATTAATCGTTTAAACAATCAAACATGAAAAGAATCGTAGTTATTCTGGCAGGGCTTTCTTTATTGGCAGCCTGCAACAATTCGGGTGACAAGCCGGCTGAAAAAAAGGTTAAGTACAGCGATCTTGCTAATGACAGGTTGAAAGGTAACATTGAAATCATGGAAGAAACGCCTTACCAGGTGGATAGTACCGGGAAGATAGGAGCGATGGATTCCTGTTGTATCGATGTAACACAGTTTGACGAGAATGGCAATGCGGTCAAGTATACGTCTAAAGACAGTAAAGGAACGGTAAAGAACGAATCTGTTTTTACCAGGCATGAAAACGGTTTGTGGACGGGCGCTACAGATACCAAGGAAGGTAAACCCAGTGGTGGCATGAAAGTGGGAGTAGATGATAAGGGCCAGTATACAAAAGCCCAGACATTTGACTCTGCCGGCAAACCGGGCACTTACTATACAAACATCACACAAAATGAATACGGACAGGTGCTTGGCTGGAAAGAGTATGACAAAGACAGTGTTTACAGGCAGTCGGGAGAGGGGAAGTATGATAAAAGCACGTTTATGGGATTTACTACCACAGACAGTGTGGGTAAAATGAAATCAACCAGCTCGGCAAAGTATAATGATAAGGGAGAGCAAATTGAGTTTTCGAATACAACGGTCACCAAAGATTCCAGCACAACAAAGGTTACCAAGTATACCTACGAAGCGCATGATGATAACGGTAACTGGACCCAGCGTACAGAATGGAATGATAAGGGCAAGGCCACGAAAATTACAAAGCGAACCTTTACGTACCGGAAAGAAGCAGCAAAAAAATAAACTGAGCCTTTTTTCCAAAATGGAATGGGCTAGAAAAACATAAACAGTAGAAATAAAAAAGCCTTTCCTGATTGGAAAGGCTTTTTTGTACCACGTACGGGATTCGAACCCGTGATTCCTCCGTGAAAGGGAGGCGTCTTAACCCCTTGACCAACGCGGCGTTTTGATAAAGGACGGCAAAGATAACATCTAACCCTTTTTCAACCAAATATTTTACGTCGACTGTATCAGTTTGCATTTTTACGGGTATATCAGATCAAAACCTTTGCCTGTATTGGGTTTGCGGTACTTGGGCGAGCCAATATCACGCTAAAAATAATCCGCAGAATATCTTTCACATCCTGTAATTTTGCCTCTCAATTTTAAATTCAAATTAAAGCTATGAGTACAGTAAAAGTTGCAATCAACGGTTTTGGTCGCATCGGCCGCCTGGTATTCCGCCAGATCTACAACATGGATGGTATTGATGTGGTTGCCATCAATGATCTTACAAGCCCGGCAGTGCTTGCACATTTGTTAAAGTATGACAGCGCACAAGGCCGTTTTGGTCAAAATGTGACTTCTACCGAAAATGCGATAGTGGTTAATGGTCATGAAGTGAAAGTGTATGCCCAGAAAGACCCGTCACAGATTCCCTGGGGTGCTCATGATGTAGACGTAGTGATCGAGAGCACCGGATTTTTTACCGATAAGGCAAAAGCGGAAGCACATCTTACCGCAGGAGCAAAGAGAGTAGTAATATCTGCTCCCGCCACCGGCGACCTGAAAACAGTTGTATTCAATGTTAACCACGCTATACTCGACGGCAGCGAAACCATCATCAGCTGCGCCAGTTGCACCACCAACTGCCTGGCGCCAATGGCAAAAGTGCTGGAAGAAAAATACGGCATCATTACCGGTTTGATGAGCACTATTCATGCGTATACAAACGATCAGAACACGCTGGATGCACCACATCCAAAAGGCGACCTGCGCAGGGCAAGGGCTGCTGCAGCCAATATCGTTCCCAACAGCACAGGTGCTGCAAAAGCAATTGGCCTGGTAATACCAAGCCTCAAAGGCAAACTGGATGGTGGCGCCCAACGGGTACCCACCATTACCGGCAGCGTAACCGAACTTTATTCTATACTGGGTAAAGAGGTAACCATCGAAGAAGTGAATGCCGCCATGAAAGCAGCCAGCAATGAAAGCTTTGGGTATACCGAAGACGAGATTGTGAGCAGCGATGTAATCGGCATCAGCTTCGGCAGCCTGTTTGACGCTACACAGACAAGGGTGATAAAAACCGGCGACAAGCAACTGGTGAAAACCGTTAGCTGGTACGATAACGAAATGAGCTATGTATCGCAACTGGTGCGTACGGTGCATCATTTTGCAAAACTGATCAAGTAAACCTCACCCCAACCCCTCTCCTTAAGGAGAGGGAACTGGAAGATTGTAGCCAGAGGTAAGGATAAAGTAAATATATTTATAACCGCAAAGACGCACAGTCGCTGAGGGATATTCTCTGCGTCTCAGCGCTTTTGCGGTTTAATTTTTTAAACAAGATCTATGTCAAAATTCAGCAGCTTCAATTTTTCCGGCCACAAAGCATTGATACGGGTTGATTTCAATGTGCCATTGGATAAAGACTATAATATTACGGATGATACCCGGATGACAGCAACCATTCCTACTATTAAAAAAATACTGGCAGATGGTGGAAGCGTTATCCTGATGAGTCACCTGGGCAGGCCAAAAGAAGGCCCCACGGATAAATATTCTTTAAAGCACCTGGTGAAGCATCTTTATGAATTATTAAATGCCGGGCATACAAACCCAACATTTGGCGACGGCAGTACCCGGGTTTTCTTTGCAGACAATTGCATTGGCGATCAGGCGGTGCTTACGGCTTCTATGCTAAAGCCGGGCGAAGTGCTGCTGCTGGAAAACCTTCGCTTTTACAAGGAAGAAGAAAAGGGTGACGAAGCCTTTGCTGAAAAATTAAGCAAGTTGGGCGATGTGTATGTGAATGATGCCTTTGGCACCGCACACAGGGCACATGCATCCACGGCCGTGATCGCTAAATTCTTCCCGGCAGAAAAAAGAATGTTTGGAATGCTGATGGAAGCAGAAGTGCTGAGCGCCGAAAAAGTATTGCATGGCGCCGAAAAACCTTTTACGGCCATTATCGGCGGCGCAAAGGTTTCGGATAAAATTCTCATCATTGAAAACTTATTGCAGCGGGCAACCGATATCATCATCGGTGGCGGCATGGCCTATACTTTCTTAAAAGCAAGAGGAGGCAAGATCGGTTCTTCACTTTGTGAAGACGACCGTTTGCAAACCGCCCTGGATATTTTAGAACAGGCAAAGCAAAAGAATGTAAGCATACACCTGCCCGAGGATTCGGTTATTGCCGATAAGTTCGCGGCCGATGCAAATACCGATGTTCGTCCCAGCGATGCCATCCCCGATGGCTGGATGGGCCTGGATATTGGTCCGAAGGCGACTGGTATCTTCAATGAAGTGATCGGTAAATCAAAAACCATCTTATGGAACGGACCAATGGGCGTTTTTGAAATGGAAAAATTCCAGGCAGGAACAAAAGCCATTGCCGAATCGGTGGCAGCATCCACGGCAAACGGCGCATTCAGCCTGGTGGGCGGCGGCGATAGTGTGGCGGCCGTGAATAAATTCAACCTGGCCAGCAAAGTAAGCTATGTAAGCACCGGCGGTGGCGCCATGCTGGAGTACTTTGAGGGAAAGATCTTGCCCGGGATAAAAGCTGTTGCTGGTTAGCATACTGCTCAAAGCCCCTCTCCTGCAGGAGAGGGGTTGGGGTGAGGTAAAAAGATTAACGGTTTTAAAAGGTTACTTTTACTCAAACGTCTAATTAATACAGAGTATCTCAGGAAAATATTAATTTTAACTTCTTAACACTAAAACAAAAAATCATGAAACGCATCGGATTATTAATTGTACTTGGAATAGTTGTGATCCTTGGCTTTTGGGGCTGTAATGGCTATAATGGATTGGTAAAACAGGATGAAAATGTAAAAAAGGCCTGGAATAATGTTCAGACAGAATATCAAAACCGTTCAGATCTAGTCGGTAATTTAGTCAATACCGTTAAAGGTGCTGCAAATTTTGAACAGACCACTCTTACCAAACTGGTTGAAGCCAGGGCAAAAGCGACTTCAATAAATTTTACAGCCGATCAGCTGACTCCTGAGAATATTGCAAAATTCCAGGAAGCCCAGGGCCAGATGAGTGGTGCACTGAGCCGTTTGCTGGCTGTGGTTGAAAATTATCCGGACTTAAAAGCCACTGCAAATTTTACACAGTTGCAAGGACAGCTTGAAGGTATTGAGAACAGCATTAAAAATTCCCGTAAAGGATTCAATGATGCCATCAATGTATATAACACTAAAGTGAGGTCCTTCCCAATGAATTTACTGGGCGGTATGTTTGGATTCAGCGCCAAGGAAGGGTTTAAAGCTGATGCAGGTGCAGAAAAAGCCCCCGAAGTTAAATTCTAACTATGGCTAAGAAACGTTCTTCCTGGCTAATCATTGGAGGTATATTGTTAGTATTGGTTGTATACCTGATTACAACGTATAACGGCCTTGTAAAAAAGGATGAGAAAGTTAAACTTCAATGGAATGAGGTTCAGAATGTCTACCAACGGAGGATGGACCTTATTCCTAGTATTGTGAATGTGGTAAAAGGGTTATCTGATTTTGAACAAACCACGCTGCAAAAGATTGCTGAGGCAAGAAATAAGGCTGCGTCGGTGACTATTTCAGCAGATAATGTTTCTGCCGATGCCTTTAACAGGCAGACAAGTGCTCAGAATGAGCTGGCCACTGCCACCAACAACCTGATCATACGGATTGAGAAATACCCAACGTTAAAGGGTACGGCTGCTTATGCAGGTTTGCAAACGCAACTGGAAGGAACAGAAAGAAGGATCAAAGTGGCGAGGCAGGATTTTAATGATGCCATAAATACCTACAATAATTCGGTAAGAGGATTTCCGACAAAGCTGGTGGCAGGTATGTTAGGATTTAAAATAAAAGAGGGCTTTCAATCCGATGCCGGAGCTGAAAAACCAATAGAAATAAAATTTTAATGGGCATATTTCCATTTTTTAAAAAGAAAGAATTTTTTACTGTTGCCGAAAAGGCACAGATAGTAGATGCCATTCGTGCAGCTGAAAAGGAAACCAGCGGCGAGGTAAGGGTTTATGTAGAAAGCAAGAATGCTTACGTGGATGCCATTGACCGGGCAGCAGAGATCTTTTATAAACTTAAAATGCAGAATACCGATCACCGCAATGCGGTACTGTTGTATGTTGCCATGAAGCATCACGAACTGGCCCTGTTTGCTGATGAAGGTATCTATCAAAAGACAGGGGCCGAATACTGGAATACTGCGGTAAAGAATATGATCGATAGATTTTCAAAAGACGATATACCCGGCGGTATTGAACAGTGTGTACGGCAGATCGGGGAGACCTTAAAAGAAAAATTTCCTTACATACCAACAGAAGATAAAAACGAATTGCCCGATGAGATCGTTTTCGGGAGTTGATGAATTCAACAGCTGGTTTTAAAAGAAGAATGAAAAAATTACTTTCCATATTTATATTGTTGCTGGTTACTGGTGCTGCTTTTTCGCAAAAGGCGATCAGCCCGGAGGAACTGCTGAAATACAAGGCCACGAAACTGGTAAATGATTTTACCAACACCCTTACTCCCGACCAGGAGCAGGCATTGGAAAGAAAACTGGTTGCTTTTGATGACAGCACGTCTACACAAATTGCAGTTGTCATCATCCCTACACTGGATGGGAATGAGATTGCCGATTATAATGTACAATTATACAGGGCATGGGGTTTGGGCGGTAAAGAAAAGAACAACGGCGCCGTACTGCTCATAGCAAAAGGCGACCGTAAACTTAATATTACAACAGGCTATGGCCTGGAAGGCGCTTTGCCCGACATCACGTGCAAACAGATCATTGAGGATATCATTGTACCCAATTTTAAGGGCGATGATTATTACCGAGGAATAGAGGAAGGAACGGATGCCATGATACAGGCGGTGAAGGGAGAGTATAAAGCGCCGGCAGGTTATCATAAAAGGGGCAGCGGCAGTTCGGTGATGCGGATCGTGTTCATTGTTATCCTTATCATCGTTTTTCTTGCTGTGAACGGTGGCCGTGGTGGCGGAGGTTCATTCATGAGCAGGCGTGGGTTTACCGCCTGGACAATTGGTAATATACTCAGCAATATGGGTAGAAGTGGCGGTGGAGGCGGAGGATGGAGCGGAGGCGGTGGTGGAGGTGGATTCGGCGGTTTCGGTGGAGGCAGTTCCGGCGGCGGCGGTGCAAGTGGAAGTTGGTAGTGATAAAAACTTAAAACTTATAAGAATGCCTCTCTTCCCAGGGAGGCATTTTAATTTTGCTTCAGTATGAACTCCAGTGAGTTTTCTACCTGTGAGTTATGTGTTTTGCCACCGTGTATCTCGTATTTATAAGAAAGGCCGGGATAGTTTTGTTTCTGCAGAAAAAGATCCATCTCGTTTGTGCCTGCTTTAATGCGGTTAAAGATCTCCAGGCTGCCGGATGAAAAGTACAGGTATTTGTTAACCGGGTCCTTTTCTGCCAGGCGATTGAATTTATAAATAGAATAATTATCAACCCATAGCGATGGGCTTAGGGCGTAATAATTTTTAAAGATCGTATCGTTCTTGAAAAGGCAATAGAATGCAAACAGCCCACCAAGCGAATGGCCAAGGATGGAATTGTTGCCTGCCCTGGTTTTATAGGTTGAATCGATCATGGGCATCAATTCCGTTTTTAAGAACTGGTAAAATTTTTCTGTCTGTCCGTAGTTAGCTGAAGCGCCCGCCGTATCGCCGTTATTTATTTCCGGTAAAATAAAATCCCTGCGCCGCAGAACATGAAAATTGCCGGTATGGCCAATACCAACAAAAATGGTTTTATCAACTTTGCCCGAGAATTCAGGGTTGCTGATGAGCTCCCTTAATTTTTTACCCGACTTTAAATTCGCATCCATGTAATAAAAAACGGAAAGTTGGTTGCTGTTATCAATTTTCTGCGGAGCATTGATATAGATCTCAAAACTGTCTTTAACGTTTGCTGAATAGATGACCGATGTTGGGGGTGTTGATGTTTTTTGTCCGCATGAGAGCAGGGTTAGGCATAAAAGAAAAACGGAACAAATGCTTCTCATCAATAAGATTTATACTTGTTGAAATATGGATGAGTATAAATATACACAACTCCCGGTTCAGTATGGTAGTAGTATGGCGGGCAATTCCTGGTAATAAAAAACCCGGAGTTATTACCCCGGGTTTAAAAAATGTTGAGCTATCTTATTTCATCTTATCTGCAATATAATCTTCGATCTCTTTTCCTTTGGCTTTGCCTAACTTGTTCAGTCCGCCCTTGATGGTCGGGTCAACAAAACCACGGAACTGCTCGGGTACCAGGTTCCGGAATGTAACGATCAGGTCAATTCCTTTTTTCACTTTTGAAATGTTCTGCACTTTCTCCAGGTAGCCGGCAAAAGTGGCGCTGGCGCCTACTTTCTCCTGGCTCAACGGCATCTTTTCATAACGTTCTGCCACCAGGTCAAAATCGGCTTCGGTTCCTTCGCTTATGATGATGTCGTTCACCACATCACCCAGGTCGCCCTTGGCATCGTTGGCGTATTTCTTTGCCAGTTCGTAGGTTCTTGCAGGTTCTAAACTTTGCAGGCCTTCCAATGCAGCGCCGGCAACCGAGTAGCTGCTGTCGCTGATATTCTTTTCAAACAGGGGTTTGTATTTTGCATCAACCTTCTTTGCTAAGAAAGCAATAGCAGCTGCTTTTGTTCTCCGGTTATTCTCGGTGTTGGCAATCTTTTCAATAGCTTCGATCACTTTCGCATCGTCT
This sequence comes from Ferruginibacter sp., assembly GCA_035328475.1. Lineage (GTDB taxonomy): Bacteria > Bacteroidota > Bacteroidia > Chitinophagales > Chitinophagaceae > Ferruginibacter. The sequence continues at coordinate 4,425 of DAOLIP010000024.1, read as the reverse complement.
TTGAATTTAGAAGTACCCAGTTTATTGATGGTACTCCTGCGGAGTGGTGCATATTTATCTTTCAGGCCTTCTGCCAGTTCGGGCATTGCTTTCTTACCAAAATAATCCAGCGCTTCCCTGCGGTCTAAATACAGGGGTGCATATTTAATCTGGTGAATGAAATTCTCGGCTGTCTTATTATCCGTTTTCTGCCATAGCATTACTTTGTCGGCATCCACATTTATCAGGTCGGGTTTTTGGGAGTAGTTAAAAGTGAATGTATCGATCTTGTTCTCTGCCCATACGTTATACCTGGTTTTGGCAGCGCCGTTATAAACGTCAATGGCCAAAGGCAGTTTGAATACCTTATCGGTCTTTTGGGTTTGTTCAATGATCACCATGGCTTTACCCGGTACATCATAGTTGTAATCAATCTTTACAACGGGATGCCCGCTTCCGAAATACCATTGATTCCAGAACCAGCTCATATCTTTCCCGGTCACTTCTTCAAAAGCCAGGCGCATCTGGTGGGCTTCACCGTTCTTGAATTTATTGGCATTTAAATAATTGTTCAGTGATTTAAAATAAGCGTCGTCGCCTACATAATTGCGCAACATGTGTTGTACACGTCCGCCTTTTTGATAGCTAACCAGGTCAAACATATCCTCTTTATCGCTGTACCTGAAACGTACCAGGTCTTTTTTTGCATCATTGGCACTTCCGAGGTATTGCGCCATTCCTGAGTAATTTTCCTCATCACCGGCATCTTTGCCGTATTTGTATTCCATCCACAAAGTCTGGCTGTAATCGGCCATGGTTTCATTTACAGTAAGGTTACTCCAGCTTTCTGCCGTTACATAATCACCAAACCATTGATGAAATAATTCATGAGCGATCACGGTTTCCCATCCGTTGCCATCGGTTAGCTGTCTTGCATTCTGGTAAGCGCTTTCCTGGTGCAGGGTGGCGGTGGTATTTTCCATAGCGCCGCTCACATAATCACGGCCTACGATCTGGTTGTATTTCTGCCAGGGATAATCGATACCCAGTTTGTCAGAGAAGAATTTCATCATTTCCGGCGTATGGCCAAACACACCCCTTGCATAGGGTGCCTGCTCGGGCTCTACAAAATAACTTACTTCTTTACCTTTGTAGCTGTCTTTGATTATTTTATAGTCACCTACGCCCATGAAGAATAAATAAGGCGAGTGAGGCATATCCATTTTCCAGTAATCTGTTCTGGTGCCGTCAGCGTTTTTCTTCTGATTGATGAGTAAGCCGTTGCTTAGAGTAACATATTTGGCAGGAACGGTCATATAAATTTCCTGTGTTGTTTTTTGATTGGGTTTATCAATGGTGGGGCACCAAACACTGGTGGCTTCGGTTTCACCTTGAGTCCATATTTGGGTAGGTTTATCTTTTTCTTCTCCTTTTGGATTAATAAAATAAAGGCCTTTGGCGTCATTGATGGCAGCGCTGCCTTTTACTTTTATTTCATTGGGTTTGCTCGTATACTCAATGTATACCGTATAATTTTCTCCTCCCCTGTATGTTTTGTCGAGTTTGATCTTTAATTCCCAGCCATCGTAATCATATTTAAGGGGTGATTTGGATGTTCCCCGCATGATGGATACTTCTTTAATATCCATTCCTTTTGCATCTAAGGTCAAAGAGTCGGTAGGGTAGAAATGTGGTTTGGCGGTGAGCCATTCTTTTCCATACATCCATGCTTTGTCGTAATCAAAGCGTACATCCAGTTTTGTATGAACAAGGTCATTGATTTTGGTAGGGGTAGCCCGGTATATTTTTTTCCAGGAAGTATCGGGGGCAGGTTCATTACCTGGCTGGGCCATCATTAAGAAGGGGCCTGCAACCAGGGCAAGCATAAAGATCATTTTTTTCATTACTATAATTTTAGATTGCAAAAATAAGAGAGAAGGGGTGAAGGTAAATCGTTTTTATTTGAGTGGCAAGGCACGATATTAATGAGTATTTTTGGCCGGTTAATCCAGTAAAGAGATGAACCGGATCCTTCAAAGGACAATACTATTTACCTGTTTTTTATTTATATCTGCTGTAAATATCCGTGCCCAGCAAAACCGGTTTATTTATATCCAGTCCGAGAACAAACAACTGTTTAATATCAAGCAGGGAGATAAGTTATTCCCTTCTTCCGATGCAGGGTACCTGATTATCCCTCAATTGGCAAACGGCAGTTACGAGCTTTCCCTTTCGTTTCCGAAAAATGAATGGCCCCAGCAAACTATTATTTGTATCGTTAAGGATGCGGATCTGGGTTATCTGTTAAAGAATTTCGGGGATAAAGGCTGGGGATTTGCCAATATGCAGACGGGGCAGGTGACCATTGCCAAAAAAGATGTTTTGGTTAACCAGGGGGCCTTATTCGAAATGGCCACTGATTCTTTTTCCATCATCCTTGCATCTGTGGTAAATGACCCGGGTATTTTGAGGCGGCCGGTTGCTGTTAAGGATACGCAGGTTAGTGTTGCCAGTGAAACTAAAGCATCAGATAAGCCGGTGGTGAAGGAAGAAGCGGAAATGGAGACTGACCAGAAAAAAGAACTGCCTGCTCCATCCGCATTAGGTATAAAAAAGCTGAAACAGGAAAATATGACCGGGGGAATAAATATTGCCTACCTGGATGTTGTCAATAATAAGGCAGATACGGTTTTGGTATTTATTCCTGCTGTTGCGGTTTCAACATCAAAAACAGCGAAGCCCGGAAAGGCAAAGGAAATACAAGTGAAAGACAGCCTGGCTACTACAAAGGATTCTAGATTTATAGACATGGAGTTGCCAAATCCCAACCAGAAAAAGGATACAGGGATTGTGATGACCGATACGCTGGCCGGCGCGGAGCTGAGGGCGGTTATTCAGAATGCAAAGTGTAAGCAAGTGGCCACCAATAAGGATTTTATGAATCTGCGTAAACAGATGGCGGCAGAGGCGAACGATAACAGTATGCTCAATGTAGCGTTGAAAAAATTCAGATCAACCTGCTTTAGTACAGAGCAGGTAAAGAACCTGGGCAGTTTGTTCCTGGGTGATGAAGGTAAGTACAAGCTGTATGTGGCAGCTTATCCTTTTGTTTTGGATTTACCGGAGTTTGCTTCACTGCAAAGCGAGTTAAAGGATGAATACTATATTTCCAGGTTTAAGGCGATGCTTGGTCAATGATGAATACACCGATTAAAGTTTAGATAATGCCACGCTATTTTATTGAAGTATCATATAAGGGTACTGCTTATTCAGGTTTCCAGGTGCAGAAAAATGCAAATTCTGTACAGGCAGAAGTAGAGAAAGCGTTGGCTGTGTTTTATAAAAGGAACTTTGATCTCACTGGTTCATCCCGTACCGATGCCGGTGTGCATGCGCTTCAGAACTATTTTCATTTTGATTCAGAGACAGAGATCAACGATGACTCCTATAACCTGAATGCGATCCTTCCAGCCGATATTGTGATCAAAAGGATATTTCCGGTGAAACCCGATGCCCATTGCCGTTTTGATGCAGTCAGCCGGGAGTACAGGTATTACATCTTTAATCAGAAAAATCCTTTTCTCCAGGACCGGGCATATTATTATCCCTATCCGCTTAGTATGGATATTCTGCAAAAAGCCGCAAAGGCAATAATAAACCAGGACGATTTCACCAGTTTTTCGAAAAGGAATACACAGGTAAAATCATTTCTCTGTCGTGTTTATGAAAGCGAATGGGCTCAGGAAAATGATTGCCTGGTATATAAGATCAGGGCCCATCGCTTTTTACGTGGAATGGTGAAAGGGTTGGTGGGCACCATGTTATTGGCAGGCAGGGAAAAGATCACAGTAGATGAATTCATAGATATCTTCCAGGCAAAAGATTGTACCCGGGCCGATTTCTCGGTATCGTCTGCTGGTTTGTTCCTTTGCAAAGTAGAACTGCAGGATGTTACGTTGGCATAGGAAAATGCTAAGCTTTGATTCTGCCTGCTAAAAACTCCCTTATTTAAACTCCTTGCGCTTGGTATTCTGAGATTTAGCAATAAATTTTTTTGAAAAAAAATGGATAGGCTGTAACCCGCTTCAGCAGGTAGTTTTGAAGGAAATTACGGCCGGATTTTATTGCTTGTGAATAACTATTTAACAGAATTATTTTGGTAGCAGTTCATACGCCCTTATCTTTGCCGTCCGCTTTTGAAAAAAGAGCCAGTTCTTAACATCTTTTCTCCTCAAATTCAATTATTTATTTTCAAAAAAAGTAAAGAAATATTTGGGTGATAAAATAAAGGCCCTTACTTTTGCACTCCCAATTAAAAATGGGGGCTAAAAGTAAAGCCAAAAGATCTTTGAAAGTTTGGAAACAGCAGCAAATAATCATTTGATTATCAAGGTAATGTTAGCGCAAATATTAATTTAGAATTTGACGTTAATTTCCAATGAAATT
>DAOLIP010000023.1:0-40464 GCA_035328475.1 Ferruginibacter sp. | reverse complement strand
GAAAATTTTTTAAAAGATCATATATTGCTCTATTTTCAAAACCAGGATTTTATTGACTAATTATTAAATTATGAACAAGCTACGGATCGTACTCTCTATTCTTTTATTGACCTTTTCAACTGCTCTGGTAAATGCACAGGCAAAGAAACCGGTGGCTAAAAAACCGGCGACTGCCGCAAAAAAAACAGTACCGGTAAAAAAGACCGTGAAGCCGGTGGCTAAAACCGTAAAGCAGGTAAAAGTGATACCCGGTACCCGTGTAAAAGTTACTACCGACTCGGGTGTGATCGTTATCCGCCTGTATGATAAGACCCCAAAACACCGGGATAATTTTATCAAACTGGCCAACGAACATTTCTTCGACAGTCTTTTATTTCACCGGGTCATTAACAGCTTTATGATCCAGGGTGGCGATCCCTCCAGTAAAAATGCAGCGCCGGGTGTTCCGCTTGGCAGCGGCGATGTAGGGTATACCATCCCGGCCGAATTTGATACCAGTTTATTTCATAAAAAAGGTGCCCTGGCAGCAGCCCGTACAAACAACCCGGAAAAAGCAAGCAGTGGCTGCCAGTTTTATATTGTGCAGGGAAAAGTATATACCGACGCAGACCTTAACATGCTGGAACTGCAGATGGGATTTAAATTCTCCCCTGCCAAAAGAAAACTGTATAAAACCGTTGGCGGTGTTCCTTTCCTTGATATGAATTACACCGTTTTTGGCGAAGTAGAGAGCGGGCTGGAAGTGATCGACAAGATCGCATCTGTGCCAACCAATGGACAACCTTACGACCGGCCCCTTGGCGATGTACGCATGTATATAGAAGTGATAAAATAGTTTACAAACAAAAAACTTATTTTGCACCCAATCAGTTAAAACCAAATCATACAAAATGAATTTTCCAGAAAACCTTCGCTACACCAAAGACCATGAATGGGTTTCTTTAGACGGCAATACGGCCACCATCGGCATCACCGATTTTGCTCAGCGTGAACTGGGTGATATTGTGTATATCGACATTTCATCAAAAGGAAAACCGGTAGCTGCAGAAGAAGTATTTGGCACCGTGGAAGCTGTAAAAACCGTGAGCGACCTTTTCTCACCCGTTGCCGGAACCATTACCGAAGTAAATCCCCTGCTCGACGGAAAACCAGAACTGGTTAACACCGATCCGTATGGCGATGGCTGGATGGTAAAGATGACCGTGAACAACCCGGCAGATGTAGAGAAGCTGATGAATGCAGAGGCTTATGCAGCCGTAGTGGCATAATCAAACCAATTAATGAACCACCAGCCTTCAGAAATAAAAGATATTCCTGTAAAAAAATTCTATCCAGGCATTGCCTGGTTTTTTCTTGTGCTGATCCTGGTATGCATTCCTGGTTACGACCTGCCTAAGGTTGACAACTGGCTTATTGAGATCAACTTTGATAAGTTCATACACGTAGGGATATTTGCTGTTTTAGCCTGGCTTTTTATGATCCCCGTGGTAAAATCAGCCTTACCGGTAAAGGAAAAGTGGAACTGGCTCATTAAAATTACCATTGCATCTGTTATCTGGGGAATTACCACTGAACTTATACAGAAATTCTTCATTCCCGGCCGCAGTTTCAATCTTACAGATTGGGCGGCCGACGGGCTGGGTGCTATAGCCGCCCTGCTCTATTTCAAATTGCGCCGGGGAGGAATAGGACCCAAACCGGCTAAATAAGGCTACGCCTTGTTTCCATCATTTTAAACCTTACATTTGTACTATGTTAAATACCGAGAACATGGAGTATAATACTACCAGGAACCATTTGATCATGCGGGAATATGGCAGACATATTCAGAAAATGGTGGAATACCTGTTGGGTATTAAAGACAGGGAAGAAAGGCAGAAAAATGCCTATGCCGTGATTGAACTGATGGGTTTCCTGAACCCACACCTTAAAAACGTGGAGGATTTCCGTCATAAGTTATGGGATCACCTTTTTCTTATCAGCGATTTCACATTAGATGTAGACAGTCCCTATCCCATCCCTACCCGGGAAACACTAAAAGCAAAACCCGACCCACTTCGCTATCCCAAAAAATATCCCAGGTTCAACCACCTGGGCAAGAATATTGAAGTAGTGATCGATAAGGCACTGAAAGAAGAGAATCCCGAAAAGAAACAGGGCTTTGCCAATGCCATTGCATATTACATGAAACTCACCTACAGCAACTGGCATAAAGAACTGGTACACGACGATTCTATTCAAAGCGAACTGTCGGCCATTACCCAGGGCGAACTTGAATTTAACAACCGGCCGTTTGTTAAACACCGGGTGGAAGATATCAGGGATGATTATGGCAAACGAAGCGGTAATAATTTCCGCAAGAATTTTGGTGGCCGCAGCAACCAGGGTGGCGGCGGAAGAGACAACCGCGGCGGTGGCGGAAGAGATAACCGGGGCGGAAGAGGTGGCGACAACCGAAACGGCAATAACCGTAATTTCAAGAAGCGGTATTAGTTCTTACACGAATTAAACCGGATTACACGAATTCATAAATACTTACCTGATGCATACAAACGTCAGGTTTTTTTATTTACGTTTGCCATAATTCGTGTAATTCGAAAAATTAGTGTAACAAAAAAATATGCAATCATTTGAAGTAAGAGGCGGTAAAAAATTATCCGGTGAAATAACGCCGCAGGGTGCAAAGAACGAAGCATTGCAGATCATTTCTGCCGTTTTGCTTACGCCCGAAAAGGTTACCATAAAAAATATTCCCGATATCATTGATGTAAACCTGCTGATAGAACTGCTGGGTGAAATGAACGTGAAGATCAACCGCCAAACCCGGGATACCTGTACCTTCCAGGCCGATGATGTGGATGTTGATTACCTGCACAGTGAGGCCTATCATAAAAAAAGCGGCAAACTACGTGGTTCTGTAATGCTGGCCGGGCCTATGCTGGCACGGTTCAAAAAAGCATACATACCAAAGCCGGGCGGCGATAAGATCGGCAGAAGAAGATTAGACACCCATATCATTGGCTTTGAAAAAATGGGGGCCGGCTTTTCCTATCACACCGACGATGGTTTTTTTCACCTGGAAACTACCGGCCTCAAAGGAATAAACATGCTGCTGGATGAACCCAGTGTTACAGGCACCGCCAATATTTTAATGGCAGCCTCCATGGCCAGCGGCACTACCACTATTTACAATGCCGCCTGCGAACCCTATATACAACAGCTTTGCAAAATGCTGAACCGCATGGGCACAAAGATCAGCGGCATCGGCAGCAATATGCTTTCCATCACCGGCGTAGACTCTTTAGGAGGAACAGAGCATACGATGTTGCCCGATATGATCGAAGTGGGTTCCTTCATTGGCCTGGCTGCCATGACACAAAGCGACATCACCATTAAAAATGCCGGCATCGAACACCTCGGCATCATTCCCGATAAATTTCGGCAACTCGGTATTGCCCTGGATTTTAAAGGCGACGATATTCATATCCCTGCGCAGGAATATTATGAAGTGCAGAAATACCTCGATGGCGGCGTACTTACTGTTTATGATCATCCCTGGCCCGGCTTTACGCCCGATCTGCTGAGCATTATGCTGGTAACGGCCATACAGGCAAGAGGAAGTGTATTGATACATCAGAAAATGTTTGAAAGCCGCCTGTTCTTTGTAGATAAACTGATCGATATGGGCGCCCAGATCATTCTCTGCGATCCGCACCGGGCCGTGGTAATTGGTTTGGAAAGAGAACAGCAATTACGTGGCATTACCATGAGCAGTCCGGATATACGTGCCGGCGTGGCCTTATTGATCGCTGCATTGAGTGCACAAGGCAAAAGCACCATCCAGAATATTGAACAGATAGACCGGGGTTACCAGAATATTGATGAACGACTGATAAAACTGGGGGCCGATATTAAACGAATATAAAAGTTGTAAGGACTGCCGGACGGTTAGGTTTGTAATTACGATCTGCAGAACGGGGGAAAGAGATCTCGCAGCGATTTTTTAAATTCACTCCGCGTAACCTCCGCTTCTCTTTTCTCAGCGGTAAAATGATCTTATGAAAAAAACAGGTAGCATAATAATCATAATGCTGTTCATACTCCCCTTCCATTCCTGCAAAAGCAAAACCCAGCAACTGCTAAGCAAAAAATGGGATTGTATAAAAGTGGACAATCTTGATATTGGAACTGATCGTTTTCAAAGCCCGCAGGATTCGATCAATACCGTGCAGGTAATAGCTGCGCTTGAATCGCTAATCTGGACCTTTAAAGATAACCATGAGTACGAATGCGCTATTGCCGGCAAAGTGATGATAAAGGGAAACTATGGCTTAACCGATGATGAGAAGACGTTGATTTGCACACCCGATACCAAAAACACGATCAACCGCTATACTATTACCGTGCTCACCGAGACCGACCTGGTGTTAAGCACCGGGAATCCGCCGCTGGTGCTGCATTTTAAGCCGCATTAGCCAAAATGAGATTTTAATAGTTTCTTTGCGCATGCATTCAATCCATCAAAAGATACTGATCATAACTGCCCCATCCGGCGCAGGCAAAACATCCATCACCCATCACCTGATGAAAAATTTTCCGGTGCTGGCCTTTTCTGTTTCTGCTGCCACCAGGCAGGCAAGAGGAACTGAAAAAGACGGGGTGGATTATTATTTTATGAGCGTGGATGATTTCAAACAAAAGATACAGAACAAGGAATTTGCCGAATGGGAAATGGTATATGAAGGAAAATACTACGGCACTTTAAAATCGGAATTGAAACGGATATGGGCACTCAATAAAGTTCCGGTGCTGGACATCGATGTAAAAGGGGCCATTCACATACAACAGCAATACCCGGAGAATACCCTGAGTCTTTTTGTGGAGCCCCCTTCTGTAAATGAGTTAAAAAGAAGGCTTTTGAGCCGTGGTACCGAAACAGAGGAATCATTAGCAGCCCGTATAAATAAGGCTTCGTACGAGATGTCGTTCAAGGATCATTTCAATAAAGTAGTGGTGAACGACGAACTACAGCGGGCCTGCGCTGAAGCCGAACAGATTGTAGGCAATTTCTTAAAAGATAATTGATTGCATAAAAGCACCCCATAGGGTGATATTTTCCTTTGCCGGATGATTTTACTTTTACCCAAATAAGTGAATCGTGGACAAAATAAAGATCAGCATTATTGAGGATAATAAAGTGATCAGGGATAATGTGACCAAGTTCATCAGTTTTCATGAAGAATTTGAGCTGGCAGCCATTTGCGATTCGGCAACATTCTTCCTGCATACGTCAATCATCAACCCTTCCAACCAAACACATATTCTGTTACTCGATATTGGTTTGCCGGGCATCAGCGGCCTCGATGCGATCCCGCTCATTTTAGAGAAAGTACCCGATATCAATATTGTAATGCTCACCACCTATGAAGAGGAAGATGTGATATTGAAAGCACTCTGCGCCGGTGCCTGCTCCTATATTTCTAAAAAAGCCAGCCTTGAGGAAATTGTGGAAGCACTCCGTATCGTAGCTAAAGGCGGTTCTTATATGTCGCCCTCCATTGCCCGTGAAATTGTGAACCACCTCATGGGCGGCCGGGTAAGCAAGGCCACCATACTCACCGACCGGCAAAAAGAGATCCTCGAAAAACTGGTGGATGGAAAAAGCTACCAGACCATTGCATCCGAACTTTTCATTTCTGTTGAAACGGTGCGTACCCACATCAAGAAACTGTATAAAGTGCTGCATGTGAATAATAAGACTGAGGCCATTACCCAATACATGCGGGGACATATCCGGTAACAGCAGGCTGGAAGTATCTCCTGGTTTATCAATAGCAATTATTAAATTATATTTGGATAAACCTGCCGCTTTGATATTCTACCGTATTTCCGCATCTTTTCTTTTGCCCGTGCTGATGTTTTTGCAAACTTCGGCGCAGCGATCCCTGTATAAGGTCATTCCCCCGCAATACGAACTGGAACACATAAAGTTTTCATTTAAGGAAACTCCTGGACTTTTTTCAGATATAAAAGAAGACAAGGAAGGTAATTTATGGTTGCCAAGTACCCAGGGGCTGCATGTATTTGATGGACACAATGTAACAACATACCGCACCAACAGCAAAGCTTACCATCTTTCTTCCCCTTCGGGCAGCAATGAATTTTCGTATAGCACCATGGATCAAAAAGGTTGCCTTTGGATGACGGAGGACAATAACCGGTTCATTAAGTTCGATCCCCTCAAAAGAACCATCGTTGATCATTTTTATAGCAACCCGGCACCGGGTGAGGGTAATTTTATGCTTGCCACTCATGCTAGTTCGGGGCTATTTTTTACAACGACCAATTTCGAAAAAGGACACATCGCTCTTTTTCGTAAAACCGGGAATGGGGCTGCTGAAAAGTTATTTGAAACGGGCTTCAATAAAAGCAGCGGTGTTTTTTACCGTCTCGTTGGCAATGATCACTGGATCGTGGATGGCGATACTGCAATTCGCCTGTCGCTGGATGGAAAAAGGATAACAAGGTATTCATATCCAGGTGGATCCATTTTACATTTGCTTCTTTTTGCGGATGACAGGTTTATATATTTTTCCGACATTGAGCACCAGGCCATTTACTACTTTAACCGGGCTTCAGAAAAACTGGAGCTTTTTTTGAAATTACCTGCACTTGAAAGAGGAAAGGTGCAGGTCATTTATATTGAAAATGATAAGGTGTACCTGGGCAGCAACCTTTACCTTTTCATCATCAACCGGGTAGCTGGTACCATGCAGGATATGTCTCCCCAGTTTACAGAACTGGCAAGAAGAGAAGTTCCCAATAGTTTAAGTGAGCAACTAATACAGTTTTTCCGCCAGGATGACGGCACCATATTGCTGTTGACGGTCAGTAATATTTTCCGTATAAAAAAGAAAGTACCCCCGCTCGTCCGGTTCAGGCAACAGGTGGATGCGGAGATTAATGCTTCAAGGCCGGTCAGTTACCGGGCTTTGGCTGAAGATGATAATAAAAACATTTATGCATCTTATTACACCGGCATTTCAAAAAAAGCTGCCGGTAAAGCAACATTCATCAAATGGCCCACTAATCAATACCTTAATGGCGAAAGGATATCTACTTACAGCCTTCACTACTGGCACGGTTTCTTATTGTGGAATAATGTGAAGATCGAACTGGCAACGGGCAAATTCCGCTACCTGTTTGATTCAATATTCAGCGGTCATTGTGTACAATTCCTGCAACATGACAGCCTGTGGCTGTACAAGTGGGGTTCAAAAATGTTTCACTGCTACGACCTTACCCATGATATTTTGTCCAGTTATCTCCTGGAGCCGGCAACGAATACCAATATGAATGCCCGAGGAATATTTGACATTAATGATATTGTTTCAGACGCCAGCGGGAAAAACCTCTGGATCGGCAGTCATTATTTCGGGCTATGCCTTGTAAGCAAGAAAGGAAAACTGATAAAGCAATACTGGCACAAAGATCTTTCGATATCTGATGACTATATTACCGACCTGGAGCAGGTGGGCGAACTACTCTGGTTCGGATGCACCGATGGCCTGGGTGTTTTAAATACAGTAACCGGAAAAACCAGTATCTATAAAAACCCTGTAATCAATAATGGTCGACTTACAAACCGTGCGGTCTTTGGCATACAATCTGATTCTATCGGAAATTTTTACCTCGGCAGCAGCTATGGCATCCTATATTTTGATACCAAGGCTACCACCTTCTATAACCTGCCGGAAGGGCACCCGTTGTCGACCCCCGAGTTCAACAGGGCCTCTGTTTTTAAAACAAGCGATGGTCGTTATTATTTTGGCAGCACCGACGGTTTGTATTCGTTTACAAGCAATGAACTTGAGTTTTTAAAAGTGTCCAATACCCTGAAGCCTGTAAAATTGTATGGCGTATCCATCTTCAACAGCAAAGAAAACCGTTATCATTATTTATCCGAAAACCTGGATGGTTTAAAGAAACTGGTCCTGGATCCGTTCGACAATACTATTGAATTCAGTTTTTCGGCACCCGAATTTTACCAGGATGTTTATTATAGCTATCGTATAAAAAACCAGGGCGATAAATGGACAGAATACAAGCCTGATAATAAAATACTGCTGTTTGGCTTGCAACCCGGTAATTATACACTGGAGATAAAAGCCTCCACCAGTTTAAGCGATGAGAATGCCAGCTATTATTCGTTACCCATTTCGATGAAACAAGTTTGGTATAATAAGATATGGGTCATTGTTCTGTTTTCAATTTTATTGGTTGGTTTGATCGCTGGATTGCTGCGCTACCGTTTTAATCAGAAAGTAAAAAGACAAAAAGACCTTGCCGCTCTTCGCACCAGAATAAGCAGCGATCTGCATGATGATGTGGGGACGATCCTTTCCGGCCTGGCTATGCAGAGCCAGATGCTCACCTATTCAGCCAAGGAAGATCAGAAAGGGCCATTGAACGAGATCAGCAATATGAGTCGTGATGCGATGGAGCACATGCGGGATACGGTTTGGGCCATGGACAGTCGCAAAGACAAATACGAGAACCTGATTGACCGGATGAGGGACTTTGCCGAAAAGAACCTGGCCCTGAAAAACATCACACACGAATTCATCATCTCAGACATTGATACCAAAAAATTCATTGACCCCGAAAAAAGACAAACGGTTTACCTGATCTTTAAAGAAGCCATTACCAATATCATTAAACACAGCGATGGAAAACACGTTTGCATCACATTCGCTCATACAAAAAACAACCTGCATTTGACCATACGTGATAACGGTGCTGGAAAAACAAACCGTAACTCAGACGGGCTTGGTTTAAGCAATATGAAAATGCGGGCCGGGAAGATCGGCGGCACACTTACCACGAAGTATGAGAATGGGTTTGTGGTGGAGTTAAACCTGTAAGCTGTTGATTATTTTTTCTCCAGCAACTCTTTCACCAATGCTTCCAGCCTTGCAATCCGCTCCTCCTGTGTTTCAATTATCTTTTGCTGCTCCTGGATCGCTTTTATGGCGAGCACCGCAAACCCTGCATAATTCATCGTATAGTTTGTTTCCCTTCCTCCGTCTTTTGAGGGCGGGGTAACAAGCTGTGGAAACAACAACTCCACGTCCTGTGCTATAAAACCAATGCTTTCTTTATGCTCCGGGTCGGTTTTATAGGTATAACTACTGGCCTGCAGTTTCATTACATCTTCTAACACTGAGTTCATTGGCCGGATGTTCTCCTTTAACCGCCTGTCTGAAGTAGCAGAATATACACCGGTTGTATAATTAAAGTTACCTACATTAGAAGACGGAGTATATAAATTCAGGTTCCCCGACGGGCTTGCACCCTGCCATAATTCCCAACTGGTTGCCCCTGCATTAGTATGTTGTATCTGCAAACCAAACCCGTCATGCTTCAGGGATAGTTTATAACCGGCAGATGCCTGACCAATACCCAGGTTTCCGTTAATGCGCAATACCTGGTTATCAAATTCGCCGTAGATGAGCGCATTATTTGCATCTGCATTGCTGTTGGCTATATAGAGTTTGTTGGAGCCGGTTTCGTTCTGCCCTGCAGAATAGCCGAGGAATACATTGGCATTTCCGTTATTGGTTGAGCCTGCAAAATTACCGATGGCTGTATTTAAGTTTCCGGCAGAATTGGAATAAAGTGCATTAACCCCAATGGCAATATTATGGCCTCCCGTAATCAGGTAACCGGCCTGGTAGCCCATTGCTGTATTGGATGAGCTTGCATTATTTGAATATAATGCCAACATACCCACTGCTGTATTGGAACTTCCGGTAACATTATTAAGAAGTGCTGATGTACCCATTGCGGTGTTATAATCCCCCGTAGTACTGGCAGTAAGTGCACTATACCCTGTTGCAGTATTAGAAATCCCGGAGATGTTTTTATTAAGGGCATACATTCCAATAGCCGTATTCACATATCCCGTCTTGTTATCATAAAGCGCCGACAGTCCGTAAGCGGTATTGTTAAAGCCTGTAGTATTTCTGAACATAGCCCATACCCCGGTTGCTGTATTATTATTGCCGGTGGTGTTTGAATCAAGCGCCTGGTAACCCGCAGCCATATTAGAACTTCCCGTCGTATTTAATTTCAGCGCTTCAAACCCTGTTGCTGTATTATTATATCCGGTGGTATTTGCAAAAAGCGATTTACTCCCGACTGCCACATTTCCTAAAGCATGTTCAGAAGAAGATGCACCAAGCCCATTATTAAACAAGGCGCTGTCACCAATAGCAACTAAGTTGCTGCGGTCGGTATTAAATCGAAGTGCATTACTCCCTATGGCTATATTGGAATAACCAGCCGTGTTCGCAAATAATGCATTGTAGCCATACGCAACATTATTACTGCCTGTGGTGTTATTGTACAGGGCGAAATAACCGGAAGCATTATTGAAATCTCCTGTAGTATTAAGTTGAAGTGCTGAAACACCGTAAGCCGTATTAAAACCACCTGTGGTATTATTATAAAGTGCAGCGCTTCCTGCTGCAGTATTGCTGCCTCCGGTTGTATTTGCCTGTAATGTTGCATTACCAACGGCAGTGTTGTCTGTACCCGTAGTATTGCTGCTAAGTGTACTGACACCAAATGCAACATTACCATTCCCTGTTGTTGCCGGATTCAAAGCGGCATTACCCCAGCTGGTATTGTTAGTGCCCAACAAACCGGCACGCAGATTATTTCTTTTAAAAATAAGGTCCTGGTCATTGGTGGTGCCAATAAAATGAGAAGCGGAACTGGTACCGGCATTGCCCAAGGTATTCCAGTTATTAGAGTTAATAACATTGCCTTTTAAAAATACCCATGCCGTAGCATTACGGTAGGCAAAAGCATTTGAGTCGGTATTATAAACCATTATTCCTGTCGGGCTGGTAATGGCATTCATTTGGGTGCTGTTCATTCTTGGGATCAACACGCCTTTTGTTGTCGATGTTATATCCAGCAAGGCATTCGTATTGGGAGAGGCCGTCCCAATGCCCACATTATTCTGGGCAACAAGACTGGTATTTGACAAAAACAAAACAAGTAAGATGGTTAAGGATCTGCGCAGGTTCATTTTGAAAATTTTGGTACTTGAAATAATAGGCTAAGATGCTGCTATGATCTTATAAGCGCAATCACCCGGCAAGGTGAAAAAATCTCAGATAGCCCGATACGGGATGCCAGGGACTTAGAAATGTCTTCCTTTATGAAGCGCATCCCGAATCCTGCATCTTGTATCCCGTATCGGGCACCCAATTCTCTCCTTTCATTCTTCTTTCTTATTTTTACCCCATGGATTGGATAACCCCCGTTGCCATCATCGCTTCCCTGCTGCTTATCGGTTTTTTTGCCGGCATCGAGATCGCTTTTATTTCGGCCAATAAACTTTCCATTGAACTCAACCGCAAACAGGGTACCCACAGCGGCAAAGTATGGGGCTATTTTTCCGACCGGCCGGCCCGTTTCATCGGTACCACCCTGGTGGGCATCAATATCGTTTTTGTGGTATACGGCCTGCTGGTGGTGGATATGCTCTTCCCCATCTGGCACTGGATCGAATTAAAACTGCCTAAGAATCTCACCGAATCGGTTAAGTATATCAAGCTTTTTGTGGAAACGGTTCTTTCCACGCTTATTGTTCTTATTGTGGAGTTCATCTGCAAGGCCTATTTCAGGGCCAAGAACAATGAAGTGGTGAGTTCCGGTTCCGTAAGCTATGTTGTGCAGTTCTTTTACTGGCTGTTCTCTTCGCTGGCGTCTTACTTCGTTGATATCTCTGAATGGATACTGAAGTACATTTTCAATGTAAAGATCAATCCCAAAAAAGAAATGTTCAGCAAGGTTGATCTGGAGCATTTCATGCAGCAGAGCGGAAGTCATGAAGATGAAGACAGCAACGAAATAAATAAAGAACTGTTTGAGAATGCCCTTTCGCTCAGTGAAACAAAGCTGCGGGAGTGCCTGATACCCCGCAAAGAGATCGAAGCCGTAAGCATTCACATGCCGGTGGAAGAAGTAAAAAAGAAATTCATCTCCACCAAACTGAGCAAGCTGGTGGTATACGACAGTAATATCGACAATATCACCGGTTATATTCACCAGCTGGACCTGTTCAAACACCCGCAAACGGTAAAAGATATTTTATTACCCATACCAACGGTTCCGGAAAGCATGAGCGCCACCGACCTGATGAATAAATTCAGCAAAGAGCACAGGACCATTGCCTGGGTGGTGGATGAATTTGGCGGCACAGCCGGTATCGTTACCATGGAAGACCTGCTGGAAGAGATATTCGGCGATATCAAGGACGAATACGACACGGAAGAGTTTGTAGAGAAGCAACTGGCTGCCAATGAATTTATTTTCAGCGGCCGGCTGGAACTGGATTATATCACCGAGAAGTACAAACTCAATTTCCCCAACGACGAAGCAACCGAAACACTTTCCGGGTATATCATCAAAAACCACCAGCAGATACCCCGTTCAAAAGACCACATCATCATTGGCGATTACGAAATTGATATTTTAAACATGAGCGACACCCGGATAGAAATGGTGAAGCTTAAAGTGATAAAATAAACCTTTATTTTACCTACCGGCATTCTTTAACCACTGCCATTACATGACAATTGCTGTTGACACCAGATCTTTAGGAGCAGGCAGAAACGAGGCCGGCAGAAGCTTTGAAAGAAGTTACCTGCTTTCTTTTGCCCAGGACCTTCCACAACATCATTTTCTTTTTATTGCCGACAAACTTTTTGCCCCAGGGATCAGCTTTCCAAAAAATGTTACACCGCTTACGGTGGGGCCAGAGATCAAAAACAGTTTGCTGATGCAATACTGGTTCAACTATAAATTACCGGGGTTGTTACGAAAACATAAAGCCGATGTATTTGTGGCCACGGAGGGTATTTGTTCTTTACGCACCAAAACGCCGCAATGCCTTCTCATTCCGGACACTTCTTTTCTGCAATCACCGCTGCATTTTATCAAACCAAATACCCGGTATTATAAAAAGAATACAAAGGCCTTTCTCGCCAAGGCAAGATCAGTGGCGGTAAGTTCTGAATTTTCAAGATCGCTGTTGATTGATCAGTATAAAGAAGAAGCGGCAAAGGCCGAAGTGATCACAAGCTATACAGATGAGATGTTTACTCCTATAGACCCCGATGAAAAAGAGAATATCAAAAAAATCTATGCAGGCGGGAGGGAATATTTTCTGTCGCCGGCCATTAACAACCCACGCAGCAACCTGCTAAACCTGCTCAAGGCCTTTTCGTTTTTTAAGAAGCGCCAGAAAAGCAATATGCTTTTACTGATCACCGGAGATCCGGGTGAAGCATTTATGAATGAACTGAGAACATTCCGATTCAGGAATGAAGTAAAGCTGATCCAAAACCCGTGCAGGGAAGAAATAGCAAAGATCACAGCTGCTGCTTATGTGTTGGTTTACCCGGTGCTGTATACCGACGATGCAGAGGTTCCCCTGCAGGCAATGCAATGCCGGGTACCAGTAATAACCAGTAATTCCGGGGCTTTACCCGAAACCTGCGGAGACGCCGCCCTTTATGTAGACCCGGCCAATTTTGAAGACATAGCCCAGAAAATGATGCTGGTTTTTAAAGACGAAGACCAGGCAAAGGAAATGGTTAGGGCTGGGGTGGAAAGGGCCGGTCACTTTAAAAAAGCGAACAGCTATGAGCAGTTATGGTCGTTGATAAAGAAAGCGGCCAATGGCTAATTTCAGTTAAATTTGCGGCTTGCCTGCCGGAAGGCAGGTTCACAAAACGTAAACGGATAAAGAACATGAATCAATCAACCATTAAGATAGACATACTGCTTGACCCGGATAAAATACCCGAACAGATAAACTGGCAGGCCAGCGACAGCACCGCCGATATGGTACAAAAAGCAAAGGCCATGAGTGTGGCTTTTTGGGACGGAGCCGATAAATCGGCTCTGCGTATAGACCTGTGGACAAAAGACATGATGGTGGATGAAATGGCCGACTTTTATTACCAGATGATGATGGGCATGGCCGATTCATTTAAGAGGGCCACCCGCCAGCAGGATATGAGCGACGATATGAAAAAATTTGCCAAAGAGTTTTTTGAGAGGTTCAAGGCGATACAGTTGAAGGAACAAGAATGATGGAATTAGGATTTGGGAATCAGACCTTAAATCAATTGTGTACCCTATGCTTAATTGAAGTATTGAGTTGGAGGCCTAATTACCAATTCCCAATTACTTAAGCCTTTTTAATAATTTAGATACTTAAACATACTACCATGAGTTTAGAACAAAAAGTAATGGGCGAAATGAAAGAAGCCATGAAGGCCAAGGATGAAGGCGTATTACGGGCTTTGCGGGCCATTAAAGCAGAGATCATTAAAGCAAAGACCGAACCCGGTGCCGGCGGCGAAATTAATGAAGCCACTGAACAAAAATTTTTACAGAAGATGATGAAGCAACGGAAAGATTCGCTGGAGATATTTGAAAAGCAGGGAAGACAAGACCTGGCCGCAAAAGAAAAAGAAGAAATGGCGGTGATCGAAAGATTCCTTCCCAAGCAATTAAGCGAATCGGAACTGAAAGAGGCGTTGAAAAAAATAATTACCGAAACAGGGGCAACTTCCCCTGCCGACATGGGCAAAGTAATGGGTTTGGCCAGCAAACAACTGGCAGGCCTTGCGGATGGAAAAACCATCAGTTCTGTGGTAAAAGAGTTACTCGCAGGTTAAATAAGAATTTACAATGTTCGTAGACCTGGTATTTGCAGTATTGTTGGTGATTGCGGTGATCAAAGGTTACCAGAAAGGCTTTATCATTGCCATATTCTCCATCCTGGGTTTTATCATCGGCCTGGCCGCTGCATTAAAATTATCAACCATTGCAGCAGCCTATCTTGCCGGCAGTGTGAACATATCTGCCAAATGGCTCCCCTTCATTGCTTTTATTCTTGTCTTCCTGGCCGTGGTCATTTTGGTAAGATGGGGCGGTAAACTCGTTGAAAAAACATTCGAACTCGTATTACTGGGCTGGGCAAACCGCATAGCGGGCATTATTTTATATGCGTTGCTTTATACCATTATTTACAGTATCATTCTGTTTTATGCCGAAAAGCTAAAATTTATTCAGCCTGCTGCCATCGAATCATCGCTTACGTATGATTTTATAAAGCCCTGGGGGCCTGTGATCATGGACAACATAGGCAGGGTTATCCCCTGGTTCAAAGACATGTTTATTGAATTAGAGAATTTTTTTAATGCGATACCCAACAAAATTGCCCATTAATGGCAGGCTTTATTTTTATTTGACGTAATTTTAGCCCGGATCGCCGGCTTCATAATATAAAGATTGAGATGGCGCTTTATATTACACAATTTGTATTTACGGATGAGTTATGAAATAAAACAAGACGGGAAATTTAAATTCATAGAAGAAGGCAATGGCGAACCGCTGATGCTGTTACATGGACTATTCGGGGCATTAAGCAATTTCCAGTTCCTTATTGAGCATTTCCGCAAAACCAATAAAGTGGTAGTACCCCTGCTGCCTCTGCTCGATCTTGACCTCTTGCATACTTCGGTAGGCGGGTTACAGAAATTTGTACAGCGTTTTATTGAACACCGCAATTACAACAATATCCACCTGCTGGGTAATTCACTGGGCGGTCATGTGGCGCTGGTACATATCCTGAAACATCCCGAAAGGATAAGGTCATTGATCCTAACCGGTAGTTCGGGCCTGTTTGAGAACGGCATGGGTGATACCTATCCCAAAAGAGGCGACAAGGAATACATCCGCAAAAAAACAGAACTTACCTTTTACGACCCGGCCATGGCAACCGATGAACTGGTAAACGAAGTTTTCGAGATCACCAATAACCGCATGAAGGTCATCAAGATCATTGCCCTGGCAAAAAGCGCCATCCGCAACAACCTGGGCGAAGAACTGAGCCAGATAAAACAACCAGCCTGTCTTATCTGGGGAAACAACGATACGATCACCCCTCCTTTTGTGGCAAAAGAATTTCACCGGCTGATCCCGAACAGCGAACTTCACTTTATTGACAAATGCGGCCATGCACCCATGATGGAAGTGCCCGAAGAATTTAACAGCTTGCTTGACGAGTTTTTGGCAAAATTTAAGACGCCGGCTGCAACGGTTTAAAAAATAAATTGTCCATATAATTTTATACTGCTATTATTCGTTATCGAATAGCTGTAATCAACCCAAACCGGTTATATGTTAACAATAGAACTGATAAATCCCAATATCCCCCGCCTGCAATTGAAAGACTCTGTAAGCAAGGCGTTGACACTCATCAATGATTTCCGGCTCACCCACCTTGCGGTAGTGGAAGATGATAAGTATCTCGGTTTAGTGAGTGAAGACGACCTGCTGGATGCCGAAGAACCCAGGATGCCCATTGAACTGATGCAGGAAAATTTTTTAAAGGCCTCTGTACAGGAGAATGAACATTTTCTGAATGCCGTAACCTTCAGCAATCAATTTGATACCACGGTTGTTCCGGTGATCAATGAAGAAAAAGAGCTCATGGGTGTGATCACCACCAGCGACCTCCTGAAAACACTTGGCAATTTTGCAGGTACCAACGAAATCGGCGGTATCATTGTACTGGAAATGGAACGCAGCCAGTTTGCCATTTCCGAAATAAGCCGCATGGTGGAGAGCAACGATGCCACCATCCTTCACCTCAACACCACCGTTCATTCCGAGACCGGGATGCTTACGGTAACCATACACCTGAACAAAAAAGAGATATCGGCCATCGTATCAACCTTTGAACGGTACGAATACGATGTGATCTATTATTTCGGTAACGAGAATTTTGAAAACGAAATTCACAGCAACTATCGCCACCTGATGAACTACCTGGATATCTAAGCTGTTTTCTTCCCTGTAATTTGCAGCTGTTTCATAGCCCGGCCTGGCAGTAAAGTATTGATGGAATGAATCACCTTAAAAAAACAATTTATTGCTGCCTCTTCCTTTTACCTGCCCTGCTTTCGCATGCCCAAAAACAAAAAACAGCACCCGTAATACTTATCGGCAGGTCCTTGCTTCCTGCCGATTCAGGCAGGAAGGTTTGTATCCGTAACCTGGAAGTAGCAGGAACAAAAAGAACAAAGATCTATATTGTTTACCGGGAGATCCATTTTAAAAAAGGAGATTCTCTTTCCATTTCATCTTTTCATAAAGAATTGGAACAGGCACGCAGGCAGGTGTACAATACCACCCTCTTTAATGAAGTAAGTTTTACGCTCACGGTAATTGATTCGGTAAACGTGGATATAAACGTACACGTTACCGAACGCTGGTACCTCTATCCTGTTCCGCAGTTTCAGCTTGTTGACCGTAATTTCAATGAATGGTGGAAAACCTATCACCGCAGTTTAGACCGGGTGAACTACGGGATCAAATTTGTGCATTATAACCTCAGTGGCAGGCGGGATCAACTACGCATTTACCTGATCAACGGATATACCCGTAATATTTCCTTCTCGTACAGCAACCCCTACAGCAACCGTTCGCTTACCAATGGATTTACGGTAACAGCAGGTTATTCACAAAGCAGGGAAACCCCTTACAAAACAGATACTGCAAACGGCATACTCCTGCTGAGGGAAACCGGGTTTTCGAGGCAATCGATTTATGGCGGTATTGGATTCAGCATCCGTAAAGGCCTTTTTAAAAGACATAATTTTTCTATAACCTATGCCCATTCAAAAGTGAATGACAGTGTGATAAAGCTTAATCCAAAGTATTTTAATGATTCTGTTAATTCAAAGAACATCATCGACATTGCATACCTGTTGCAGTATACCAATGTAAATAATGTATCTTATCCGTTGACAGGTAAATCCGTTTTTTTAAGTGTACAGAAAAGAGGGCTGGGTTTTAGCGGCGGCATAAACATGCTTACCCTGGAAGCAGGTTATAATAAATATTTCAGCCTGGGTAAGAACTGGTACAGCAGTATTTACCTGAATGGGAAACTGCGCCTGCCTTTTGATCAACCCTATATTAACCAACGCGGACTTGGATATGGCGAGAATTACCTGCGGGGCCTGGAATATTATGTGATCGACGGAGTGGCCACCGCATTGGTGAAAACAACGTTGAAGAAAAAGATCGTCTCTTTCAGCATTCCGTTCCGTTTGTTTCCAAAAGTATTTACCAAGATCCCCTTTACCTTTTTTGCAAAAGCATATGGCGACCTGGGATATGCCTATAATAAAAAAACAACCTATACCTACCTCAACAACCGCTTGCTGTATACAGGTGGGTTCGGCATAGACATACTTACTTTATACGATATTAACCTGCGGTTTGAATACAGCTTTAACCAGTTAGGCAAAAACGGTTTATTTTTACATAATCAATCGGGATTTTAGGGATATATTTACAGGCACTAATTAAAACCTTCCCTCACCGGGATATGAAAATAGCGATCTACAGCAGGGGCATCAAGGAGAACCAGCACCAGGACGTAATACAACTACTGGATGAACTGGCCTTAAGCAACGTGGAGCCGGTATTTTACCAGGACTTCTTCAACCAGTTCTATTCTTCCATCGATATCAAAACAAAATATTCCACCTTCAACTCATCTGCCGACCTGGATGAAAGCATCGATTGTATGATGAGCCTGGGCGGAGATGGTACCCTGCTGGATACCGTAACTTTTGTAAAAGACAGCGGCATACCGGTGCTGGGTATCAATTATGGCCGGCTTGGTTTTTTGGCCAATATCAGCCGCGAAGAACTGCATGTGGCCGTACAGGCATTGGTTGAAAGAACCTACGTGATGGACAAAAGAACACTCATTCACCTGGATGCGAATATTCCGTTATTCGAAGACGGGCCTTATGCACTGAATGAATTTACACTGCATAAAAAAGATACTTCTCCCATGATCCGTATTCATACCTACCTCAATGGTGAGTTCCTGAATACGTATTGGGCCGATGGATTGATCGTGGCCACCCCTACCGGTTCAACCGGCTACTCATTAAGCTGCAACGGCCCGGTGGTTTTCCCCGACAGCGGAAGTTTTGTTATCACACCGGTATCGCCGCACAACCTGAATATACGGCCCATTGTAGTACCCGACGATAACGTGATCTCTTTTGAAGTGGAAGGAAGAACCGATGGTTTCATCTGTTCCATGGACAGTCGCCGGGAACTGGTTCCCAAAGAAATTCAACTGGCCGTACGTAAAGAGAATTTCATGATCAACCTGATACGCCTCAACGAAAATAATTTCCTGCAAACGCTTCGTAATAAACTGAGCTGGGGATTGGATAAGAGGAATTAACCCAAGTATTCTGTCTGTCTTTTCCGCCTACCTTTGCTTCGTTCTTTATGCCCGACAAGACAAAGAAACTCCGCTTAATATTTTTCATCTACTGGTTCCTGCTGGCTTACATACTGGCGGCATTGGTCTGGTGGTTCATTGCATTGAACCGGCAAAACAAACTGATGACAAAGTATGAGATCGAGCAACTGGATCCCGCCAGTGCCAATTATAAAACAGAAGCTGAAAAATTTTACTCGCTGGAAAAAAGAAAATCGGCTCAATACATCGGCGAAGGGATCACTTTCTTTTTACTCATCGCTGCAGGCGCCGTATTTGTTTACCAGGCAGTACGCCGCCAGTTAAAACACAGCCAGGACCAGCAGCATTTTATGATGGCCCTTACGCATGAATTAAAAACACCCATTTCGGTGGCCAAGCTGAACCTGGAAACCCTGCAGAAAAGAAAGTTAGACGAACAGCAACAGCAACGGTTATTGCAAACAACCCTGCAGGAAACCAACCGGCTTAACTCCCTTTGCAATAACATGCTTCTTTCTTCGCAGATGGAAGCAGGCGGTTACCGGATCACCAATGAAGAAACTAATTTCAGCGAACTGGTAAGTAGCTGTGTACAGGATTTTATCACCCGCTTTCCGCAGCACAGCATTCTGTCATCGGTAAAAGAAGAATTGTTTGTGCAGGGCGACCGGCTACTGCTGCAAATGCTGGTGAATAATCTTATTGACAATGCAATCAAATACGCTCCAAAGGACCTGCCGGTATCTGTAATACTGCTTGAAGAGAATAATAAGATCATGCTTCATGTGAAAGATGAAGGCAAGGGTGTTTCGGACGAAGAGAAAAAGAAAATATTCACCAAGTTTTACCGGGTAGGAAATGCAGCCACCAAAGCGGCAAAAGGCACCGGCCTGGGGCTATATCTCTCTAAGAAAATTGCCCAGCAGCACAATGCAAACATTTCTGTGACAGATAATATTCCGGCAGGTTCTATTTTTACGGTTGAACTGAATTCATTTACTGAAAAAAGGTAGTTTAGCAGATGGCCGACAAAAAATTTTCCATATTACTGGTTGAAGATGAAGAGAACCTGCAGGAAGCATTGAAGCTAAACCTGGAACTGGAAGGCTATGAGATCACCAGTGCGTATGACGGCGCAGAAGCGTTAAAAGCGGTAACAAAAGAGCATTTCGACCTGATCATACTGGATGTGATGCTGCCTGAATTAGACGGCATCACCGTTTGCGAAACAATCCGGCTCAGCAACCCCGATATTCCCATCCTCATATTGAGTGCCAAAAACAGCAGTGCCGACAGGGTGCTTGGCCTGAAGAAAGGAGCTGATGATTACCTCACCAAACCTTTCAACCTGGAAGAGTTATTGCTGCGGGTGGATAAGCTGATCAAAAAAAGCGAACGGCTGAGTGTGAAAGTTCCGGTACCGGAAATTTATGAGTTTGGAAAGAACAAGATCGATTTTAAAGCATCAGAAGCCTATACAAAAAGCGGCGAAAGGATAACGCTTACCAAAAAAGAGATCATGCTGCTGAAACTGCTGATCGAGAACAAAAATGAAGTGGTTACCCGGGAAAAGATACTGCAGGTGGTTTGGGGATACAATGTTTATCCCACTACCCGTACCATTGATAATTTCATTCTTAACTTCCGTAAATATTTTGAGGAAGACAGCCGGGCGCCGGAATATTTTCATTCGGTAAGGGGTGTAGGATATAAATTCACTTATGCCTGAGTATGATAGGTATTCAATAACTGAACAACCTCATTCGCCTTATCATACAAATCCTGCCTTTTTCCATTTTCAACTACCGGTGTGTATAGCTGAAACTCGATTTCCTCCATAAGCTCATGCAGTTGAATAGCCGTTTGATGAGCAATCCCCATTTTATCCATTTGAGCAATGATCGTCCGCCTGTTGAGTTCTTCTGATGGAATAGAAAGTTTTTTCGACACCTGTTTTTTCAACTCCCCGTTCAGTGTCAGATAAAATAATTTTCCGTTCTCAGCATTCTGTAAAAGTTCTGCCGACCTTTCAAAAGGATTTTGTTGCCGTTCTATGATCTCTTCAGCAGGTTTTTCATCCACCGGAGAAGAAACCGCTTTCTGCTGTGCAACTATTTTCTCTTTTTTTACATCCTTCTTCAGCCAGAATATCAATCCGAGCATAATAAGCACGGCAACAAGGCTAACTACCCGCAGCCGGTTCTTGAAAAAACTCACCAGCAATGAATCTTCCCGCTTAACCTGTTTCTCTTCCTTATTATTTGCAGACTTTCCTGTTCCGGGTGTTACGGTGATCGACAAGGGCTTTGATTCAACAGAACGGTAAGCGCCCTGCCTGGGATCAAAAAAACTGAATGCCGGCACAGGAATAGTATAGATTCCTGCTTTGGAAACAGTAAACGGGAATTCAAATATCTTTCTTCCGCCAACCGGTACGGTTCCTTTGAGCAGGTCATCCGTTGTTTTTGGATCAAAACCCTCAATACCTTCGGGCCAGGCGATCTCCGGGGCATTCACCATTTGCAGGTTTCCTTCACCACTTACAATGATCGCAAGTTTTCCTCCATCATCAGTAGAGAAATTGTTTTTTTCAACCCTGGTTTCGATGACAAAATTTCCAACAGCTCCCTTAAAATTGGCAGGTTTATTTGTTTCCGGTAACGCTTTTACCGAAATGGTGACGGGTTTATTCTGAAGCGTCACCCGCTGCAATTCTATTCCTTCCGGCGGAATCATTGCATCAGAAAGATCAGCCATCATTTCATTAAAAATATCAGGTCGCTGATCAATGAACTCTGCTTTAATAAAACGAACATTATTCTCGATCTCTGCAGCTCCCAACTCTAACTCACCCGGCAGTAAAGGATACAGTTGCGCCCTCCGGATTGTATACACATTATATTCCCGGCCATCTTTTTTTTCTACCCGGTAATTTGTGTTATCAGCCTGCTGCAGGTCGATCACGGAAAAACCATTGAAAGATGGATTTTTTACCATATTGCTTTCACTCTTGAGGCGGGTGTACAATTTATAGGTAGCCACAACCGGTTCACCCACGTAACAGGTTTTTCGGTCCACCCCCAGCGTAACAAACATATTGCGCTGTATCTTCTCCAGCGGGTTTTCTCCCTTTTTCAGGATAAAGTCACGGTTTACGGTTCGGGGAGGCGGGTCGTCAAACATATCCATTCCCGCAAAAGGATTACTGGGTGTACTAAGCTGTATGGAATTACCCGTTGATGCAGAAACTACTTTAACACTTACCGCATTGCTTTTATAGGCAGCTCCATCTGCCCTGGCAGTTGCTGGCGGGATCACAAACTTTCCGGTACTTTTTGGCCGGATGATATAACTTAGGGCGATGTATTTTTTTACATTTCCGTTCACCATGCTCATTCCGCTCTCCTGGCTGGGGCCACCAATAATGGTGAAATCTTTCAGGCGGGGCGGATCGATCTGCTGAACTTCACCGGCATTCTCTACCGTGAATTTTAACTGGGCATATTCATTCTTCCCTATTGTATTGGGGGTAATACTGGCCGAAAACCGTACCTGTGCAGTTACTGAATAATCTGCAAATAAAATGATCAATAAGAATATCTTCTGTAAATACGTTTGCATAATAACAGGCATCAAAAATAACGGATTGGCTAATGCTTCTGAAGTTAAGGATAGTTAAACGGGCGAAATAAATTGTTAAACCATTCCCGGGAAATTACAGGTCGCCCAACTGGGGTCGCAGGACTATTTCTTCCACGCAGGCCTGCGGGGATAATTGTGCAGCGGCATAGATCATTTCTGCGATATCGCCGGCTTCCATAATTCGTTTGGGGTCGATGCCGGTTCCGCTCCAGGAATCAGTATAAGCAGCGCCGGGCAATACATGTGTTACTTTGATGCCGTGTGGCTTCATTTCTTCCCGGAGGTTTTTACTGAACCCATACATGGCAAATTTGCTGATGCCATAAGCCCCGCCATTGGGATAGGCATTTAGGGAAGCAATGGAACACATATTGAAGATATGGCCGCTTTTTGCCTTCATCATGGCAGGCAACAACAAGCGGGTGAGGTGGTAGGCGCTGTACACATTTATTTCCATCAGGCTTTCCAGGTTACCATTGTCTTCCCCATGAGCACTGCCGGGTAAATAGATGCCGGCATTATTTACAAGTATATCTGTTTTATCACACAAGGTCCTTATCCAATCAGCAAATGCACTTAGCTCCTCTTTGTCGGTCACATCACAAACCATTACATGCACTTTTGCCGAAGCAAACCGTTCCTGCAATTCTATGCCGGCTGTTTCCAGTTCCTTTTTGGTACGGGCGCAAAGAAAGAGCTGGTGTGGTTTTCCATCGGCGGCAAACCGTTCAGCAATAGCTTTTCCAAATCCTTTTGAAGCGCCGGTTATTACAATGTTCATGAATAAAAACTTAATTGGTTATCTTGCAATGATAAGTAAAGTTAGTATTCCCTCATTTAAATACCCCATGCGGCCATACAAGCACCTGTTCTTCGACCTTGACCATACCCTCTGGGATTTTGATGCAAATGCAAGGGAAACGCTGAGTGAACTGTATGCTATCTTCAATCTTACCGAGAGAATAAACACGCCGTTTGAAGACTTCTATCCGAAATATCTATTTCACAATGAAATACTGTGGGACCGGTATCACAAAGGCCTCATCACATCCGAAGAATTAAAGTGGAAAAGGATGTGGCGTACCATGCTGGATTTTAAAATTGCCGATGAACCCCTGGCCCGTGAACTGAGCGCCAGGTTCCTGGAGATACTACCCACCAAAAAGTTACTGTTTCCATATACCATCGAAATACTCGATTATCTTTCGGAAAAGAAGTATGAACTGCACCTGATCACCAATGGTTTTGAAAAGACCCAGTGGAGCAAATTAACCAACAGCGGCCTGGGTGATTATTTTACGCATGTAATCACTTCGGAAGCCAGCAACAGCCTGAAGCCTAAAAAGGAAATTTTTGAGTTTGCGATGGATAAGGCAAAGGCCTCTTTACCCGAAAGCATCATGATAGGCGATAACCTGGATGCCGATATACAGGGGGCTATGAATGCCGGCATGGATTCGGTATTTGTCAATCACATCAATGCCATTACCGAATTGAAACCCACGTTCACAGTTACCCATTTAAAAGAACTGGAAACCATTTTCTAAAACAGCGGAAATAAAAAACCCCACTCATTGCTGAATGGGGTTGTGAAAATTCTTGTGAATTACATTTTAGCTGTTGCTTTTTCTTTGTCTTTGCAGCAGGACTTAGCTTTTGCTTCTTTCGAGCAGCAGGTTTTTCCTTTAGCACATTTTTTCTTTTTTCCTTTGTCGGCTAACGCAACTCCGGTAACAAACATAAATGCAGTCGCTAATAAAAGTACTTTCTTCATGAACTATGTTTTTTGTTTGATTAATCAACGTAAAAGTAGGCCATTAATTGCAGAGTGCCAAGCCCCGGTTTGTTAAAAATCAGAGGCTGGCAATAACGGTAACCCCACCCTGTACGGCCTGGTTCAGCTCTACATTTACCCGGGTTCCGGGGGGTAAAAGCAGGTCTACCCGGCTGCCGAATTTGATAAAGCCCATTTCGTCTGTTTGATTCACTTTTTGGCCCACCTGCAGGTAATTTACAATACGTTTTGCCAGGGCGCCGGCTATCTGTTTAACGAGGATCTCGGTATTATTCTTCCGGATCACCACCGAATGCCGTTCATTTTCGGTTGAGGATTTAGGATGCCAGGCCACCAGGTATTTGCCCTTGTGGTACTGATTATACACCACGTCGCCGCTGATGGGATTTCGGTTCACATGTACATTGGCCGGGCTCATAAAAATAGACACCTGCAGGCGCTTGTCTTTAAAATATTCTTCATCCACGGTTTCTTCAATCACCACCACTTTACCATCTGCCGGCGCAATGATGGCATTTTCGCTGATGGTGAGTTTGCGGTTTGGTATGCGGAAAAAAGAGATGAGGAATAATAACAGGCCAAGTGTAAGAATGAAAACAATATTACAGAGCCACATCATAGAAGCGCTGAAAAAATAATATACGGATAAATTGATGGCGCCAAAGATCAACGTGGCAATGCCGATGCTTTTATATCCTTCCCGGTGTATGGTCATTAGTTTGAATTAGGAAGCAAAGATAATGAGTTATTGGTTTGTGGTTTGAGGTTTGTGGTTTGTGGTTTGCCCTTCGGCTACGCTCAGGATATGTTTGAAGTTGGGCGCCTAAGTAAGTCAGCGCATTTTATTTAAGAAATAGCTGAACATAGATCCAAACTGCGGGTACGGCGAATAAGAGAGAATCAAAGCGATCTAAGAAACCGCCGTGCCCCGGCATGAAACTGCCGCTGTCTTTTACATCGGCCATGCGTTTTAATTTGCTTTCGAAGAGATCGCCAAAAGTACCAGCGATGGCACAAAGGGCAGCAATGATTGCCCAATGTTGTACTGAAATAACTTTTGCAACGATAATATAGTATCCTAATAAGGCAATTACTACAATACAAAGAATAGCACCCCCAATTGTTCCTTCCCACGTTTTTTTAGGTGATATTTTTGTGAGGGTTTTTTTACCAATGAAAGAACCAACAAGATAGGCCATCGTATCATTTATCCAGATTGAAAACATAATACCACAAACATAAAGTTTACCTAAATCAAGTAAATTAAAATATTCATTTGTAATAAAAATATTATCCCGAAGGTTTAAAAATAAGGCAAACGATAAAGAAATATAAATAAGCCCGACAAAACTCATCCACTTTGCCTTTATAGGGATTTGTTTGTTCTGAGTAAGAAAAATAAATAGGCATACTATTTCTAAAATCCAGATAAACCATTTTGTACTGATTTTTATTGAAAAAAAACCGATATGCAAATCAGCCCAATAATGTTTAAGCCCCAAAACTATCATTAAAGTAAAACCACAAATGGCAAAGAACCATTTAATAACAATATCAATTTTGATGTTATAAATTTTTTCAACCAATTTCAAGTACTCATACCAGCATCCAAAATGTATCACCGTAAACAAAACAACAAAGCTCCAGAAATTCCAAAGCAACCCCACCCCCATCACCAGCACAAAAAGCAGCGCCGTTAATGCCCTTGTTTTAAACGTTTGAAAATTAAATGCCACCGTTACTGTTTTTATTTTCCGGGAAACTATGCACCAGGTCTTTATGGTCATAGAGGTCCTGTTCTTCAAAGGCGATCTGTTTGCGGTTCTTGGCCGATACCCGTTCAAACAGCATAAAAAAACCAACGGTTACAGCCAGCGCAATGAGTGCCCCCCATAGCGGCACTTTAGGGTCCAGCTTATCCACTTCTACCTTACCCACATGCCTTGATATCCAGAACATCTGTATCACCGCCACGGTATTATTTAAGAAATGTGCCACAATATTCACCCATAAGTTCCTGCTTCGTTGATACATCAGCCCCAGCACAAAGCCCAGCACCACCCTGCTTAAGAAAAGATACATAGACATATGGATCAGGCTAAACAGCAACGAGCTTACTACTAAAGCCAGCAGGGGCATCTTCCACCAGCGTTCCAGCAGGTTCTGCAAAGCTCCCCTGAAAAAAACTTCTTCAAACAGTGCCGGGAAAAAAGCCATGATCACGATCGCCATAAAAAATTCGCCCCAACTTTTTAAATTGCTTAAAGCCATTGCCTGTTCTGTGTAGGCATCTTCCAGGAATTTGGCATTTGCATTCCAGTCGGGAAAACGGGAAATGATCATTTTACTCAGGTCGGCCAGCGGGTTGGCTAAAATGTTCGCCAGGAAAATGAGAAAAAAACCGAGAAGTATCTGCCAGCCATTGATATGTTTATTGAGCCCTAACCAAAAGGTTTTTTTACCATGGCAGAGGAGTAAATAAAATATGGCCGGGAGGCAAAATGCACAGAAAGTTCCAAGCACCTGGTTCAGCCGGGCATATGCTACATTGGCCGGGTTGACAAATGCCTTATTCATTTCGGGAATCATCTTATCTACCGGTAATCCTGCAGGAATGATCTGCAACCCGATCACATAATAAACGGCAGAAGCCAACAAAAAGCCGCCCCCCAGAAAGATCAATAGAATAGCCAGTTGGGCCGGGCCGTTCAAACCTTTTACACTCCTGTATTGCATAGCTACGCCGATTAGTTGTAAATTTGCCACCGCAATATAATGTGTAAAAGGTTTAAAAAATAAAATGCCCTCGATCGGTCCTATACAACTGCCTGATTTCCCGCTCTTACTTGCTCCTATGGAGGATGTAAGCGACCCGCCATTCCGTGCGGTATGTAAGGACCATGGGGCCGACCTGATGTACACCGAGTTCATCAGCAGCGAAGGATTGATACGGGATGCCATTAAAAGCCGTAAGAAGCTGGACATTTTTGATTACGAAAAACCGGTTGGCATTCAAATATTCGGCGGCGATGAAGAAAGCCTGGCACTGGCTGCAAAAATTGTGGATGTAACCAACCCCGACCTGCTGGATATAAATTTTGGCTGCCCGGTTAAAAAAGTAGCCATGAAAGGCGCCGGCGCCGGTGTATTAAAAGACCTTGACCTGATGGTTCGGTTAACAAGCGCCGTGGTTAAATCAACCTCGTTGCCTGTTACGGTTAAAACAAGATTGGGCTGGGATGAGAACACAAAGAATATTGAAGAAGTTGCCGAACGTTTGCAGGATGTTGGTATAAAAGCACTGGCCATTCATGGAAGAACCAGGACCCAGATGTATAAAGGCGAAGCAAACTGGGAACTGATCGGTAAAGTGAAGAGCAATCCAAGAATTCAGATCCCCATTTTTGGTAATGGTGATATTGATAGCCCGGAGAAAGCCCTCGAATACAAAAGCAAATATGGTGTAGATGGTGTCATGATCGGTAGGGCTGCTATTGGATACCCCTGGATATTTAACGAGATAAAACATTTTTTAAAAACGGGTGAACACCTGCCTTCTCCTACCATCGAAGACCGGGTGGCTGTTTGTAAAAAGCACCTGCACAAGTCTTACGAATGGAAGGGTCCCAAAGTGGGCATTTTTGAAATGCGCCGGCATTATACCAATTATTTAAAAGGACTGCCCGGCATTAAGGATTACCGTTTAAAATTAGTAACGCTTGAAACAGTGGAAGAGATCGATGAAGTGCTGGATGAGATTGTGGTGAAGTATGAAGGCTTCCGGTTTGAAAAGACCCCTATTGAATTGATTAATTACCACGAGAAGTGCCCGGTAAATTAACCGCCACATATTCATAATACATAATCCGCTCTGCCGGAACCCCGTTTTTTTTCTTTAACATTAATTTGAATTACAGTTTTTAATATTTAACCCTCTTTGGTATAATTTTAATCACCACTTCGTATTGCCTGTTAATATATTACCCTGCAGGCTTTATCCCTGCAATCGCTTCCATTGCCTGGTCAATAACTTAAAACTATTTTATGGTTACCGTAATTATTCCTGCATTGAACGAAGAAGCAACCATTCGCAACGTGATCAAAACAGTAAAAAGATCTTCCTGTGTAAGCGAGGTAATTGTGATTGATGATAAATCAACCGACCGAACCGTAATGGAAGCGGCCCTTGAAAATGTAAAGGTGTTTACCAGTTCAAAAAGAGGGAAGGGCACTTCCATGATGGAAGGGATCATGCTTGCTTCAAATCATATCGTTGCTTTCGTTGATGCCGACATAACCACTTACCCGGATGATGTAATAGACAGGCTGGCTGATCCCATACTCAACGATGAAGCAGATTTTGTAAAATCTTACTTCGATCGCCAGGCCGGCCGGGTAACAGAATTGGTTGCAAAACCCCTGTTGAGCTTTCTTTTTCCTTCCATCAGCCATTTTAAACAACCTCTAAGTGGAATGATTGCCGGGAAAAGAGAGATGCTTGAAAAACTATTCATTGATGAGGATTATGGTGTGGATATAGGAATCCTGATAGATATGCACCAGAAAGGTGCCCGTATCAAGGAAGTAAGCCTTGGCTATATTGAGAACAGGATGCAGAGTATTCCCCAACTGGCCCGCATGAGCAAGGAGGTAACAAAGGCGATCCTGAAGCGTTCCGGCAGGATACTGGGAGATACTTTTGAAATAATCACCGGTATTCAGTTCCAGGATAATGAACCCCAGGTTGATTTTGCTGTAAAGGACCATAAAAACAAATACCGTCAAATGGCCATTTTTGATATGGATAAAACCATTTTGCAGGGAGGATTTATAAAAACGCTTGCTGAAAAATTCGGCTTCAGCGATGAACTGGAACTTATTGCAAGGGAAATGCATAATCCCTTTCTTAGAATAAAAAAGATCGCTCAGTTACTCAAAGGCATATCCCTGGCAGACATATTAAAAACTGCCGATGATATTCCCCTGGTGGAAGATAGTGCTGAAGTGATCAGGACATTAAAACAAAAAGGATATGTATGCGGTATCATCAGCGAAAGTTACGATGTAGTTACCAACCATATTGCCAATAAACTCGGAATGAATTTTTCATTGGGTAATGAACTTGTGTTTTCGAAAAGCCGGGCTACCGGGGAAGTGATCATCCCTTCTTTTTTTCTTCCGGGAAGACATAGTATATGCCGGCACGATTACTGTAAATCTCATGCAGTGGTGGAATTAAGCAGGCGTTTTGGTATTGAACTCAAGGACACCATTGCTACAGGTAATGGCAAGAATGATATCTGCATGATACGAAATGCCGGTATTGGAGTTGCATTTTGTACCGACAATAAAGTATTAGGAAAGATTTCCGATTACAATATCCTTACCCCGGAGTTCAGAGAGCTTACCGAGCTTGCCGGTTAATGATAAAAGGGTTTGTGGAGATGCGATCAACTTACCAGGTTGTTCAACTCCTTAAGATAAACATGACCTCTTTGCTCTGCAAAAAAATCAGCACCCAGCATAAGGAACGCCTGTATGGTTAATGTAATGCCCAGCCCATACCAGAAAGATCTGTCGGGATTTGCCCGGAAGAGAAATATCAATACTACGCCTGCAAGAATAAGAGCGATCTCTACCCAGCGGAAAATGGCAAAATTCTTCATTACCGTTTTCATTCTCGGCAGTTCCTGTGTTTTTGTGTAGGTCGCCGGCTCCATGCCTATATTGTAAGAAACTTCTTTCATCTGTTTGTTCGACCGGGAGTAAACGGTGAACCCCACCACGCATTGAATGATGCCGATGGCCAGCAGAGGTATGGCCATTCCTTTATAAAAAGAAGGATTGGACTTTATGAAGATCAGGAAGATGATGCCCAGCATAATGGCCGCAATGCCTATAATGAGAAACAAAAAGCTTTCCTGTTTTTCGGCGATAAAGTATTTGTAGATGAAATTAAAATCCCTTTGCTCAAACATAAAGTGAATTTATTGATTTATAGCGTTGATGATCTCCTTACCCATCGGCTCTACCGTAGAGGCAAAATAGTTCGTGAGCATTCCGTTCTCATCCACAATATACTTACAAAAATTCCACGAAGGCTGCTGGCTGCTCCAGCCGTTCTTTGCCGGATCGGTGAGCCACTGGAATACGGGATTTTGCCACAGCCCTTTTTTTACACTGCTTTTTTTCATCAATGGAAAACTTACACCGAAGTTCATTTTGCAGAAAGCGGCAATTTCTTCGTTGCTTCCCTTTTCCTGTTCTTTAAAATCATTGGCCGGAAAACCGATCACCACCAGTTTGTCTTTGTATTTTTCACTCAGCTTTTGGAGGTCGTCGTATTGACCGGTATAACCGCAATCTGATGCGGTGTTCACCAGCAGTACTTTCTTTCCTTTTAATTTTTCAAAATCAAATTCGCTTCCATCGATCAGCGTATCCTTTAATGAATAAAAAGAAACGGCGGGTATCACTTGCGGTGCCAAAAGTTTTTTGGTACCCATCCCCCGTTTATTCGCCCACCAGATCCAGAGCGGGTAAACTGCTTTTAATACCTTTTGCCTGCCGGTCATATTCGTTGAATTTCTGTTTGTAATTTCTACATAACTCCAGAAACTTAGCACTAATAACGATAGCACTACAAAAACTATTTTCAGTTTCCGGAATTTCTTTTGTTTTTTCAATGGTTTCTTTTTACCTGATCACCCATTTGAACAATCTCAGTTTTCCCTTGAACGGCGGGTACTTTATTGCCGGGTCGAACCAGGTAGGTGTTTTCATTATGGCTTTGCTGTGGCTGAATGTATCAAAGGAATACTTGCCATGATACCGCCCGCTTCCGCTAAAACCCCGTCCACCAAAGGGCAAATGATGATTGGTGAGGTGCCAGCTGGCATTATTCACACAACCCCCGCCAAAAGCTACGTTGTTAAGCCATTCTTTTTCCTTGGTCCTGTTTGATGTAAACACATAAAAAGCCAACGGGTTTTTATTCTGTTCAATTATTTTAAGTGCTTCTTCTTTCGTATTAAAAGAAATGATGGGCAGTATGGGTCCAAATATCTCGTCTTTCATGATGGCAGAATCCATGTTCACCTTATCGATAATGGTTGGCTCAATGAAAAGTTTTTCTTTATCGGTTCGTCCTCCATGAACAATATTTCCCTGCTGCATATAATTTACCAGGCGGGTAAACTGCCGTTCATTGATGATCTTTCCGTAATTGTAACTTTCTTCCGGCTTATCGCCAAAGAATTTCCCGATGTTTTGTTTCAATGCAGCTACCAGTTCATCTTTTTTACTCTCGTGCACCAGCACATAATCCGGTGCCACACACATTTGCCCGGCATTGCTGAATTTGGTCATGGTAATGCGCCGGGCTGCCACTTTTATATTGGCATCAATTTCTACAATGCAGGGGCTCTTACCTCCCAACTCAAGCGTTACAGGCACTAACTTTTCGGCTGCCATTTTATAGATGAGCTTTCCGACAGCTGTACTACCGGTAAAAAAAACATGGTCGAAAGTAAAATTGTTCATCATGCCCGGAATTACAGCAGCCCCATCTCCTTCCACAAACAGGATGTATTCGGGTGGAAATGTTTCGGCAAACATTTGTTTGAGTACCGAGGCTGTAGCCGGGGCAAATTCTGATGCTTTAATCACCGAACAATTTCCGGCAGCAATAGCACCAACCAGGGGAGTCAAAAAAATATTAACCGGGTAGTTCCAGGGGCCAATGATGAGTACCACACCTAATGGTTCTTTCAATACATAACTATTAGAAGGGAAATTCACCAGGTTTGTTCCCACCATTTCCGGCTGCATCCATTGCTTCAGTGCTTTTATTGCAGCGCTGATCTCACTGGTGAGAAATCCTGTTTCGGTGACCCAGCATTCTTCCGGGCTTTTCTTAAGGTCGGTGTAAAGGGCCTCGTGCAACTGCTCCTCATATTTCCTTATTGCATTCCGGAACTTCAGCAATTGCTCTTTTCGGAAAGTATAATTCCTGGTTACCCCGCTATCATAATACCGCCGCATTTGCATTAAGTGTTCCATTACACATAAATTTGCTGAAAGGTACTACTTCGCTCCCTAATCCGGTGGCTCCGGTTATGTTGGTTTTCATGAATGAGCTATGTAGTACCAGTACCAAATCCGGTTGTATGACTGATGAACAATATATGCAGCAGGCGCTGAAAGAAGCACAGAAAGCGTTCGATACAGGCGAAGTACCCGTGGGTGCCATTATTGTAATGAACAACCGCGTTATAGCCCGTGCCCATAACCAGGTAGAGTTGCTGAATGATTGTACTGCCCATGCCGAGATCCTTGCCCTGACCACCGTCTTCAATTTTTTAAGCAGTAAATATGTACCCGAAGCAACCCTTTATGTAACGCTGGAGCCCTGTCTCATGTGCAGCGGGGCCCTTTACTGGAGCAAGATCGGCCGGATCGTTTATGGCGCCGAAGATGAGAAGAACGGGTACCGCAGATCGACGGGGAAGAATAATCCGTTTCATCCAAAAACGGAATTGCTGGGCGGTATTTTGAAAGAAGAATGCGCCGGGCTGATGAAAGATTTTTTTAAAGCGAAAAGATGAATCACTGGATGATCAGTTTTGACCTTGCCTGCTTCTTGTCCTGCTTCACTGCCAGGAAATAAATACCCGGTTTTAGAGAAAACATCAGGACGATCGTTTCTGTTCCGCCCAAGACCAGCCTCTTCTCTTCCCTTACCGGTTGGTTGCCATTATCGGTTATCTGTACCTGTACAAAGCCCGGTTCAAAACCCTTTACCTCAATTTCAACCCGGTTTGTAGCCGGGTTGGGGTACAGGCGAACCGATGGCTTAATAATGCCTGGAATGCTGTTATTCTTTTTGGATCGATCAGCTGTGCCTGCAATCTGCTTAACACTATCGGGCATAGCTGTACCTGAAGGCTTTTGTGCAAATCCTTTACAAATTCCCGATAGCGTAAGAAAAAGGAACACAAATTTTTTCATTTTAAATGGGATAAGGGAATAGATAACGTAAATTTGTGGTCCATCTTTCACAATGATTTCTTAAAACATAAAACAGATACACTATGGCATTTACATTACCGGCTTTACCGTATGCACATGAAGCATTAGAGCCACATATCGATACTAAAACAATGCAGATACATCATGGCAAGCATCACCAGGCCTATGTAGATAACCTGAATAAAGCGATTGCCGGCACCGAGCATGAAAATAAAACCATCGAACAATTAGTAGCAGCGGCCGGAAGCATTAGTCCTGCTGTTCGCAATAATGGCGGTGGCCACTGGAACCACAGTTTTTTCTGGGAGAGCTTAGCTCCCAATGCAGGAGGCGCTCCATCAGGCAAACTGGCCGATGCCATCAATGCTGCTTTTGGTTCTTTTGATGCATTCAAGGAAAAATTTTCTACCGCGGGTATGACAAGATTCGGCAGCGGCTGGGCCTGGCTGATCGTAAAAGACGGAAAGCTGGAAGTAAGTTCTACTCCCAACCAGGATAATCCCTTAATGGATGTGGCTGAAGTAAAAGGCAAACCCATTTTAGGTTGCGATGTTTGGGAACATGCGTACTACCTGCATTACCAGAACCGCCGGGCCGATTACCTGGCTGCTTTCTGGAACGTGGTGAACTGGAATAAAGTGGCAGAAAGATTCTAGCCCCATCCCCGAATAAAGAAGTTGAGCTGTGATCTTAAATGATCGCAGCTTTTTTATTTGAAGAATAAGCAACGAAATACTTAATCTATGTACTCTTCATGCTTGCCCCTTTAGGAAACTATGGAACCGGGTCGTACCCATGTCCGCCCCAGGGATGGCATTTGCTCACCCGCCTGATGGTGAGCCATAACCCTTTCAGGGGTCCGTATTTTTTCAATGCTTCAATACCGTAATGCGAACAGGTGGGCGTATACCGGCATTTTTGTCCCAGCCAGGGAGAAATGATCCATTGGTACAATTTTATCAGCAGGATAAAAGGAAAACTAAGTATCTGCAGCAGTATTTTCATTCACTATCTTAATAAGGCGCTTAATGGCTGATCCGGTTTTCTCAAATACTGTTGGGTAGTCGGGCAATTCATTTCCAACATAAATGAAAAATACAGCCAGTTGTTTTTCTTTATTCTTCAATTGTTCCTGGAGAATATTTTTTTGCAGCCGGTATGCTTCTTTCATCAACCGCTTTACCCGGTTGCGGTCCACCGCTTTTTTGAAGTGCTTACTCCCAACAGTAAACCCTGCCTGTAAAACAGCCTCTTTTGTTTCTGTAAACTTCCACATCACCCGGAACGGGAAACCGGAGAACGACTTCCCTTCAGCAAACAATTGCTCAATGAGTTTACGGCTTTTTAGTTTCTCCGTTTTTCCAAATCGATATCGTTGACCGGGTTGCAAGTATTCAAATTTACTACTTCGCTCTTTATGCTGTTTCGGTTAATTCTTTTAATTGATACATGTAACGGCGTTGTACTGGTATAAATAAAAAAGGCCCCGCAGAAAGCAGGGCTGAATTATATTAACCGGATCTCCTTTTAAGAGATCGGCAGTTTTATTTTTTATCGCCGTGTTCGCTGGATACGGTCAGTTTATGACGTCCTTTTTTTCTACGGCTGGCCAATACCTTACGGCCATTAGCGGTTTGCATACGCTGGCGGAAACCATGAACTGATTTTCTGCGGCGTTTGTGCGGTTGATAGGTTCTTTTTTTACCTGGCATTGTTTTACGTTTTTCCTTTTACAAATTAATTTTCAGATCCGTTGTTACACTCACCA
This sequence comes from Ferruginibacter sp., assembly GCA_035328475.1. Lineage (GTDB taxonomy): Bacteria > Bacteroidota > Bacteroidia > Chitinophagales > Chitinophagaceae > Ferruginibacter. The sequence goes on along the minus strand of DAOLIP010000023.1, from coordinate 4,839 downwards.
GGGCACCATCCCTGCTGTTTGTGAAAGGACGGCAAAGGTAAGGGGAAAACGGGTACGGGGGAAGGGGAATTGGAAGTTTTTTTACATTCTACAGGCTTAAATGAGCTGATTGTACCGGTTTTCCGTAAAAAACCGCGGCATGGCTGTCAAAATCCTCTGTTGAATCAGTGGTATAAAAGGCTATCTGCCCATTTTTACTGCATTTATCCGCTATTTCCGGATGCCGGGTCATGTAGTCGTGCAGGCTGGCTGCTACTATTTCTCCCTGTGAAAGTATCGTAATACCGGAGGGGGTATTCTCCCTGATCTTGTCCATCAGCAGGGGATAATGGGTACAGGCAAGTAAAATCGTATCAATTTTACCGGATTTGCCCAGCAATTCATTGATATTTTTTTTAATGAAGTAATCTGCCCCGGGGCTATGGTACTCATTATTCTCTACCAGCGGTACCCACATAGGGCAGGCCTGCTGGTAAACATTTACATTAGGATAGAACTTTGCAATTTCAATGGGGTACGAATTGGAGATCACGGTACCATTGGTAGCCAGTATTCCCACATCGCCTTTTTTGGTGAACTGCCCGATGATCTCAGTTGTGGGGCGAATAACCCCCAGCACTCTTTTGCCTGCATCCATTTTTGGAAGATCATTCTGCTGGATGGTTCGCAGGGCCTTGGCAGAAGCGGTATTGCAGGCAAGTACTACCAAAGAACATCCCTGCTCAAACAACCACTTTACACATTGCAGCGTGTATTCGTAAACCGTTTCAAAACTCCGGGTTCCGTAAGGTGAGCGGGCATTATCGCCCAGGTATATATAGTCGTTTAGCGGGAGCCGGGCTGTTATTTCTTTCAGTACGGTCAGTCCCCCATACCCGCTATCGAACACGCCGATCGGTTGTTGCTTCATCTATCAAAAATAACAAAGCCCCCTGATGTAGATGTAGCAGGGGGCTTTTATTTCTTTTTTAAAGAAGATTAGTTGTTTTTAGGAGCGGCTGGTTTTGCAGCCGGGGCATCTTTAATACCCAGCTTTGCTTTTACAGCGGGCAACAGGTCATCTCCCGGAGGTGCAACAAGGATTGCATTGGTTGATTCATCAATTACATATGAATATCCTTTTTCTTTAGCCACTGCTTTAATGGCATCCATTGCTTTTTCCCTTACCGGGCCGATCTTTTCCTGGGCATACCTGCTGGCTTTTTCCTGGGCTTCCTGGTCATAGCTCTGTAAACGGGTATACAATTTCACCAGTTCATCCCTCCTGATCTCTTTCATACTGGCAGAAAGGGTGGCTGAATCTTTAAAATAGTCATCCCTTTTTTTATCTGCATCAACCGTTAAAGCCTGTCCCTGTAACTGAAGAGATTGCTGGTATTCCCTTAATTGAGAATCTACTCTTGCTGCTTCCGGCATTAAGCTGATCAATACATCGGTATTAATGTAACCGATCTTTGTTTGTGCTGAGGCACTAAAAAAACTCAACGCCATCACAGCTCCTACGATTAACTTTTTCATTTTTGTTTTACTATTTATTGGTTTGTTTTATAGTTTGTTTTTTTCTGCAATGCTGCATTGCAACGCTTGTTTTATTTATTATTTAACACCCAGGTTTCTCAGCACATCCGCACTCCTGTCGAGTTTGGGGTCGGCAAAGATAACGGTAATTCCTTCACTTTTATCCAATATGAAATCATATTGCTTTTCCACGGCCAGTTTCTGTACGGCATTATAAACCCTGTCTTGTATCGGCTTTATCAGTTCCTGCCTTTTTTTAAACAGGTCGCCTTCAAAGCCGAATCGTTTTTTCTGAAGGTCTCTCAACTCCTTTTCCTTGTTATACAATTCATCTTCTCTTTTTTTCTTCAAAACGTCACTCAGCATTACCTGTTCAGCGTCGTAATCCTTGAACATCTTATCAACCAGGGCCTGTTTCTGATCTATTTCCTGCTGCCACTGTTCGCTGAACTGGTCAAGCGCTTTCTGGGCTTCCTTGTATTCAGGCAGCTTATCCAAAATATATTTTGAGTCAATAACTGCATAGCGCTGTGCCGATGCAGCAAATGCTGTTAACACGAAACAACAAGCGATGAATAAGGTCTTTTTCATTGTTATTCTTTTATAATTGACAATTACTCCGGTTCCTGTCCCAACATAAAAGTGAACTTGGCCGCTCCTTTCAATCCGCTGGTCTGGTTGTACCGGTCGAACCCAATGCCATAGTCAAATCCGAGTAAGCCAAACATCGGGAGGAAGAAGCGTAAGCCCACCCCTGCTGAACGGCGCAATTTGAATGGATTGTAATCTTTGAATTCGTACCAGCCGTTTGCTGCTTCAAAAAATGCAAGGCCATAAATAGTGCTGCTGGCGCTGGTACTAAACGGATAACGAAGTTCTACCGTATACTTATTAAAAATAGTAAAGAACTGCGACGGGGTTATTCCATCGGGGTTTATACGAGGGTCTGACTTATCATAAACCGGGTAACCCCTGTGAGCAATGATATCGTATCCCAGCAATGCAAAGTTATTACTGAGGCCGGCATCGCCTACCTGGAAGCGTTCAAACGGAGAAATGGCGAGGTTTTTATTATACCTGCCAATGAAACCATATTTGGCGGCTACTTTCACAATGAACTGTTTGTTCTTTTCTTCTCCCCGTGGTAAACCAATGGGCACAAACCATTCTGCATTCATGCGCCATTTATGAAATTCAGGAAGTTTATAACTGTTATCGGAAGCCGATGTAAGTCCCAGTAATGAATAAGGCAGGGTAAATTGTCCGCTTAACAGGAAATTTGAACCACTGGTAGGAAAGATTGGATTTGGGCCTGCTGAGTTCCTGACCAATGCGATTTTTAAACTGATGTTGGTAGACGTTACGTTTCTGAGTTCTTCCGAATTACCAAACAGGCTGTAGTTCTTAAGCTTATACCGTTGAACATTCAGTGAGTAGATCAGGTTAAAATAATCATCCGGCCATTTCAGTTGCTTACCCAATGCAATATTAAAACTGTTGGTCTTTACATAAGATGTATCGCCGCATTTTTTACAATAGCTTCCATAAAGGTCGTATGCATTGGCATACTTGGTATTGGAATAAGCAATGGTAAATGAATTACGTTTCTTGCCACCCAGCCAGGGTTCGGTAAATGAAAAATTATAAGAGCGGAACGCTTTACCATTGGACTGGATACGGGCAGAGAATTTTTGCCCGTCGCCCGATGGCAATGGATCCCAGGTAGATCTTTTGGTGATATTCTTAATAGAGAAGTTATTGAACGAAACACCCAATGTGCCCGTTAGACCAATTCCCCCGCCAAAGCCTGCAGACAATTCCAACTGGTCGCCCGATTTTTCTTCAATACCCCAGTTAATATCCACGGTTCCGTTTTCGGCATTGGGTACCACATTCGGATTGATTTTTTCGGCATCAATAAATCCGAGCTGGCCCAACTCCCTTTGTGTACGGATGATATCGGAGCGGCTGAATTTTTCACCGGGGATGGTTCTCAACTCTCTGCGGATAACATAGTCTTTCGTTTTCTTATTGCCCGAAATGGTTATGTTACCATAAACGGCCTGCGGGCCTTCTGTCATGCGTATCTCAAAATCGATGGTATCGTTGTAAACCGCTGTTTCAACGGGATCAACTCGGAAGAAGAGATAGCCATCATCCATGTACAGGCTTCCGATATCCATTCCCTCCGGGGTAAGTTGTTTACCAAGGCGCTTGTTCAGTAATTCCAGGTTATAGATATCGCCTTTCCGGATGCCGAGTAAAACGTTCAGCAGGGAATCACTGTATTTTGTGTTGCCACGCCATACTATATTTCCAAAATAATATTGTCTTCCCTCTTCGATCTTGATAAAGAGGTTCAGGTTATTCCTTCTGTCCATAATAGGCGTATCCCGCAAGATTACCGCATCCCTGAAACCTTTAGAGTTATAATAGTCCAGCACATTTTCCTTATCTTCTGTGTATTTGGTTTCGTTGAACTTGGCTCCGCTAAAGCCCCTGATGCGTAAATAGGGATCCACGTAATCACGGGTTTTTAAAATCGTAAGAAAATCCATGTTGTTCACATATTCCCTGAAAGTGATTTTTGAAGCCGTATCTCCAAATGGATTTTTGATCACTACCGGAAAGAGCGTGAAGCGGTTCATTTCCTTGGTTCCCTTCATCTGCTTCTTTAATTTCGCATCGGGAATGCTGGCATTGCCGGTGAAGTTGATGGAATTAACCTTTACTTTTTTTCCTTTGTTAATATAAAAAGTCAACGCAACGGCATTGTTCATGATGGTAACAGGTTCTTCCTCCAGCCGGATGCTTACATTGCGGTATCCTTTACCGTAATAGAATTTACGGATCGCTTCAACAGCGCTTAGCTTCATATTTTCTGTAACCACCCTGTCATTCACCAGTGCTAATTTAGGCTCCAGATCATCTTTTTCTCCCTTTTTGATACCAACAAGTTTAAAACTTGCCAGCCTGGGTCTTTCGGTAATAGCCATTTCGATATATAGGTCTTTACCGTCGAGCCGGGTAAATGAGATTTCAATATTTGAAATAAGATTTTGCCGCCATAATTTGGCAATGGCTTTTCCAAAAACATCCGTTCCGGGGATCTGAACCTTGTCTCCTATGGCAAGACCGGAAATTGAAATAATAAGATTTGGATCAAAGGCTTTGGTACCGGTAACTGTAATACCGGCGATGGTATATTCCTTTGGGGTTTTTGAATTGAAAATGGCCTGTAATTCCGGATCAACTGATACGGGGTTTTGTGCCAAGGCAAACTGGCTGCTGAACATCAGGGTTGCAATAAAAAAAAAGCCT
>DAOLIP010000022.1:0-41681 GCA_035328475.1 Ferruginibacter sp. | reverse complement strand
CCGGTTAGCCCGGCCGCTATTTTGTATGAATTGAGGAAAACCGTGTATGAATTGTGGATTCCCTGTAAAAATAAGAACCTCCCCGCAGGGAGATCCTTATGGTTAACCGAAATCATGGCGTTGACCGGCTAACGGGTTTTCAAAAATCAACGTTTTTATTATTTCAGATCTGCCAAAGCCTTTGGCGCAGGTACCATATTTTTTACCGGCCGGGTTGATTTAAGAAAAGCGAATATCGACTTCAGGTCAGTATCGGTAAGGTTGCGGTACATGAACCAGGGCATGGGTGGCAACAGGTCGCGGCTGCCTTCCAGTCCTTTGTACTTTCCTTTACGGATGGCTGTTAAGAACTGTGCTTCACTCCAGGTACCGATACCGGTTTCATCACTGCTGATATTGGCGGCAAAGGAAACACCCCAGAATCCGGCCGCATTGGTGAAGTCGGGACCAAACAATGTCCAGCCGTTTTTGATCACAGAAGAATCTACCTTGCCCACAGGTCTGTCGGAAGGATATCCGCCAAAGCGCAGTTCCGGGATAACCTCTGGTCCATGCTGCCCCATTTTTTTAGGAGAATGACAATCGTCGCAACCCATGGCATTTACTAAATAAGATCCACGCTTTACCAAACTATCGTTGCTGATGGTTTGAGCAGTTGGTTTGTTTTCTTCTTTACTGTTGCAGGAGATCACCGAAACGGTAATGGCAACTGCGGCAATAATAATGGCTGATACTTTTGTACGCATAATTGACAATTTTTAATTCGTTGTTTTTAAATTTCAGGCAAGGTAAAAACAGGTTGATGCCCTGGCAATTGAGTTGGGTATGAATTGGGGAAAGGACTGGATGAACTGGTCTGACGTCCCGTCAGACCACTACTTCGTCTTTACCGGCTTCAGCGTTTTCAGGTAATTATAAATGGCTTTCAGTTCATCATCCGTCATGTGCTTAAATGAACTCCAGTGCATGGGTGAATAAGGAATGAGTTTGCCCTGGCGGAAACGATTGATGAACATCTCCTGCGACCAGCCATATATTCTTCCCGAAGGATCGGGTGTTAAATTGGGAGGTGTTAATGCCGGAAATCCGTTTTCTTCCATCGGTGCACCACCACCAAAAGGTTCACCGGTAAATTCACCGGCCAGGTTCCGTTCGGTATGACAACCGTTGCATTCCGCCACACTCATGGCCAGGTACTTACCATAGGCAGCGCCGGTATCTTTCTTCACGGCTGCAGGAATTTCGTCCGTTGGCCCAACCGGTTCTACCATAAATGCCTTTACCAATTTGCCGGTGAGGCCGAGTGTGTTCGCCGGCACTTTATTCTTTACCGGTTTTTGTACACGCAGGTAAGAGATAACGGCCGTCATATCTTCTTTGCTGATGTTATGAAACGGCATGAAGTCGAACACAACCGTTCCATCGGGGCGAACGCCGTAATACAGGGCGCGGGCTATTTCCGCATCCGTATAATTTCCTATACCGGTTTCTTTATCGGGCGTGATATTTTTTGAATAAACTTTTCCAATGCCTATGTCGAACATCCTTCCTCCGCTCAGCGGCAGGTCTTCTTTATTAAAATCAATGGAATCAACATTGGCGGCGCTGTGACAACCCACACAATGCGCTACATTTAAAACAAGATGCCTTCCTTTGGCGATGATGGCGGTATCGGTGGATGCTTTGATGTCGGGATAAGGTGCTTCGTACTTTATATTCTGCCGGGAAGCTGCAGTAATACTTATCCCCGCAATGATCAGCACCAGGATGATGCCGGTCCATTTCAGTATCTTTTTAAACCGTTTCATAAACAGTAGTTTTTAGGTTTGGTTAATAAGTGTTTGTTTTATGGCTATATTTTAAGTCCCGAATATTGTGCCCAGAACCAAGCTGGTAAACCCGACTATATTGGCCACCTGCCGTTTGCTGTAAACCTGCAGCCATTTATCCCTGTATGTTTGCCAGTTGGCCGGGTAGTTTTCTGTTGTCCAGCTATTGATGCGTTTATTGATGGGAATATTTCCTTTAATGGCCAACAGTACATCAGCTATCAATGCAGCAAATGCGATAACAGAGCTGATAAAAAGAAAGCCTGTTGGTTTGCCTGCAGTAAAGAGGCAAAGCAGCAACGAGGTGAGCAGCGAACCATAAATAACATATTTATACTTTGCCATGAAGTTGGCATCGGTTAACTGCCTGAAATGAATATAAGAAGCCGCATCCAGTTTTTTCGACACATCGCTTAGTGCAATGATATACATGTATGCCTGCCCAACGATCCAGCTGTACGACAGCAGGTTTACCAGCATGAGTATCTTCAACAGCATGTTCTGCATTTTTAATTCTTAACTTTTAATTCCCTGTCTTCCTCAGCAACACAACATCCACCCTGCTCTCCCCCTTCATCGTTCCGCTGATAACCCCATCACCCGTTATTTTAGCGGAGATAACAGGTCCGTCTTTATATACGGTGATAAAAAGGCTGTCGCCATCAACGATGATGGAATGAACCTTCCGGTCGTATACCTGTTGTTCCGGCATATCCATGGTTCCCTGCCAGATGCCCTCTCCCATTTTCATGCGGAATACCGGCAGATTGGTTGCACTGTCGCCCTGCTCCATTATCCACGTGCCGCTGATATTGGTATCGGCAGATACAATGGCAAACAGGCTGGTAAGAGCAACGCTGATAAGTAATATGAACGGTTTCATCTGTTCTGTTTTTGATTTTACGATGCAAAACTATTTTGCAGGTAAGCAGTAAGAAAGCGGTTGCTGAATGAGATGGGGGAATTGGGGGATGAATTGGGGAAGTTTACTTTTTCAAATAAGCATTGCTGGTACAGCAATACAAGAAGTATACTACCAAAGCATTCATTTTCAATCCTGGGATTTTTGCAGGAATGTATGTAATAGCTTAAATTTATATGTTAGCCGAAACCTCCTTCTAAAATATGAACAACAAAAGACTAGTTGTAGTTATCACATTACTAATTATCGCTAGCCTTTTTATAATAGGAGCTGATTGGGCAAGTGAAAATATTCATCGCTTTTTTCATAACTACTTTGCAGATATCGCTATTCCATATGGCTATTATTTGCTCCTGGTACTTTTAGAAGACAAATACAAGCTGATTCGAAAATGGTATATAAAAGCAGTGGCAATCTTTATACTTTGTTCTTTATCTGAAACTTTACAATATTTTGGCTTTTATGCCCTGGCAAGAGTTTTTGATCCCTTTGATTACGTGATGTACGCATTAGGTGTGCTTTTAGCGGCTTTTACCGATAGAATTATTTTTAAGAGATTGTTTAGTTTCTGGCAATAAAAGGAAAGTGAATGCTTCAGCTAACATGGTTTGCCACTATGGGGTTGACTTTTTACTTATTGGCTTTACGTTTTAAATAATAATTCGTTTCTTTAATTGGTTTTAGCAGCCGCGGCGGACACGGCAACAATCCCCCCACAGCAGCAAGCCCAAACCGTTATGTGCAAAGCCAAAGCGATTTTCATTTACAATGAGATTTTTACCTTTGCAGAATAGATCAGGAAATGGCAAGGCACATACCAATAACTCATATTTTATAGTTTATTAAATATCTTTTATGAAAAGAAAGATCAATTTATTTTTAATTCTTTTTTCAGGCACAATTTCCTACTCTGCTGTGGCTCAGCGCATACAAGCAATCGACTGGGCAATTAATCCCTCCTATCCTATTCCTTATAGTTACACAGCCAATCATATGAGATTATCAGGAAAGGTGAAAAAACTTTCCGAGATGTGGAAGAATGAATATGGCAGTGATTTTATCATGATCAAGTATGAGTTTAGCAATGAAGGCGAGTTGGAAAAGCAAACATACAGCACTAATGGCAAGGAAAAAAGAGTTACGACTTACAGAGATACTGTTTACGCTTTTCTGCCTGAAGGGATAACTGTTTTAGAGGAGTCAACTCATAATGGCGAAACAACCAAAACAGAGATAACCTTTTATAAAAAGCTTCTAGCTTCTAAAAAACTTTTTTTTGCCGGAACCACTAATTTATCGCACAAGGCTTTTACAAAATTTTCTCACAGTGATAAAGGTTTGCTTACAGAAACAGACAGGCTGGACATGGGTATTGAAAGAATAAAAGAAAAATATACTTACAACACAGCAGGTCAATTAATTAAAATAGAACATATTGCAGAAGATAAGGTAAATAAATGGCAGGAATTATCTTATGTAAAGGAAGGTGAATTTTTAACTGTCACCACCTGGTATCGTTTTAATCTGGGAAGGGATTATAAATTGGTAGATGTTTATGATAAGACTGGTTTGATGATTAAGAGTACAAGAGAATCAGATAAAATAGAATTCACTTATCAATATACCTTCGACAAAAATACCAACTGGACAAAAAGAATACAAACAGCGAAGAATTTAGAGACTGGTGCTGAGACCATTACTACAAAGTATCGTACGATAGAATATTATTAGTCATGCGCCGCACACAATCTTGGGGTTTGTGCAAATGTGGATGGACAAGCAACTTTGAGCTTTGGTTTTCAATCGGCAACGGTTGTAGCAGATATCTATAGAAGGATCATTACATTTTAAAACTGATGTTTATTGAATCGAAAAATAACAAGCCCGTCTCCCTGCGCAAACTCACTCCCGGCGACTTCAACGTTCTATCCATCTATCTGCAGCAATTAAGCCCTCAAACAAAAAAACGCTTCGGTCCTCACCCATTCGATGAACGGTCGGTCGTGGAATTTTATAACTCATCCGAAAGCTGTTTCGGTTATGTGGCGCAGGATTTGGAAGAGAATAAGATCATCGCTTATTCGGTTCTTAAAACCGGTTACCTGGAGCACGACAGGCAACGGTTAGAATCATACGGCCTGCAACTGAGCCATACCAGCGATTGTACTTTTGCCCCATCGGTGGCAGATAGCTGGCAGGGCATGGGTATTGGCAATGGTTTACTCCGGTTCATCATTCCGGATCTGAAGGCAATGGGCATCAGCAGGATCATTTTATGGGGCGGCGTACAAATGGATAATGAGCAGGCGGTTACTTATTATGTAAGGAACGGGTTTAAGATACTCGGACGTTTTTCTTATAATGGGGAGAATTATGATATGGCGCTGGAGATCGGTTAATTGATTTGAAGCCGTTGGGCAGGGGGGCACTACAAATTAAAAATGAAGAATTAAAAATTAAAAGGGCTGCATAATGCAACCCTTTTCTGAGGTCTACATCCCGATCAAATCGGGATGTAGACCCCGCAGTTTGCGGGGTTGTCTATCCGCCAGCTGGCGGATACAGGACCATTATTAATGATAGATGAGAAATAAAAAAAGGATTGCGATTTGCAATCCTTTCACCTGAGGTCCCGACCGGATTCGAACCGGTGTAGAAGCTTTTGCAGAGCTTTGCCTAGCCACTCGGCTACAGGACCCTGATTAATGAAAAATGAAGAATTAAAAATTAAGAATTCAAATTCCTCTCATTCATTTTTTACAAGCGCAAAAATAGGGTAATTTTAAGGAAATTGTGCATCCAGTTAAAAATCATCTGAACCACATAGAAACATAGGTACATAGAAATACACACATAGATATCTATGTGAAAGCTATGTTTCCTATGTCCTATGTGGTTCTAATAATACAGCAACATGAACCGCATTGCCGAATCAGAACTCATCATCAATGACCGGGGCGCCGTTTACCATTTAAACTGCCGGCCCGAAGAGATCGCCCCCACCATCATTACTGTAGGCGACCCCGACCGGGTAAAAGAAGTAAGCAAACATTTTGATACGACTGAATTCAAAAACAATCACCGGGAATTTGTAACGCATACCGGCCTGGTTGGAAAAAAAAGGATCAGTTGCGTAAGCACCGGCATTGGTCCTGATAATATCGATATTGTGTTGAATGAACTGGATGCCCTTGTTAATATTGATTTTGATACCAGGCTGGTGAAAGAGAACCTTACCCGCCTCAACATCATCCGCTTTGGTACTTCCGGCTCTTTGCAGGAAGCAATACCGGTTGACAGTTTTGTGGCCAGCACCCACGGACTTGGACTGGATAACCTCATGCATTTTTACCGCATCCAGAACAACGAAGAAGAAAATCAACTTATCCAGGCCTTTGTTACACATACGCAGCTAAGCAATGGAAAAGTAGCGCCGTATATAAGTACGGCAAGTCCGGCACTGCTGAAACATTTTACAAAAGACTATCACCAGGGCATCACGGTAACCTGCCCGGGCTTTTACGGTCCGCAAGGCCGGGTATTGCGTTTGGGCCTTGGTTATCCGCAACTGATCAATAACCTCACAAATTTTAGTTTTGGCAATCACCGAATCACTAATTTTGAAATGGAAACATCGGCCATCTATGGTTTGGGAAAAACACTGGGGCACCATTGCCTGAGCCTGAGCGCCATTGTTGCCAACCGCATCAGCAAACAGTTTTCGGCAAACGGCGGGCTGGCAGTAGAGAACCTGATCAAACGCTCGTTACAGGTAATTGCCGATTCAAGTATATAAATATGAAGATAGAATTCTACAAATACCAGGGAACCGGAAATGATTTTGTGATACTCGATAACCGGGATGAGAAATATAACCACCTCACCCAGGGCGAAGTAAAACTGCTGTGCGACCGCCGCTTTGGCATTGGCGCCGACGGGCTGATGATGCTGAATACAAAAAAATTCTTCGACTTTGAAATGATCTATTACAATGCCGATGGAAATCCCAGCAGCATGTGCGGCAACGGCGGCAGGTGCCTGGTGAAATTCGCTTACCTGGTGGGCATTCATAAGAATACTTATCATTTTGTAGCAGCAGATGGCAAACACGAAGCCGAAATAGATATGCAGGGCCTTGTTCGTTTAAAGATGCAGAATGTATACAGTGCAGATTATCACTCGGGTCATATTGTAGTGAACACCGGCTCGCCTCATTTTGTAAAATTTGCAACCGACGTGAAGAATATCGATGTGGTGGAAACAGGCCGGGAGATCCGTTACAGCAAAGAATTCAAAGAAGAAGGCATCAATGTAAATTTTGTTGAAACGGTTGACGAGGACGGCATATTTGTCCGTACCTACGAACGGGGTGTGGAAGATGAAACGCTCAGTTGCGGCACCGGCGTTACTGCATCTGCACTCATGAGTGCACACAACGACAAAGGATTTAACCGGGTGGAAGTAAGAACTCCCGGCGGAAAATTAAGTGTGGAATTTGAAAAATTCGACGACCAGCATTTTGAAAACATCTGGCTCTGCGGCCCCGCAGAACTGGTGTACAAAGGAGAAATTGAACTATGACCAAAACAGCCATCATCACAGCTTCAGAAAATATCTTCAGCCAGTTCTCAGAAACCTGCGACCGCATTGCTGAAAGCAGCATGTTTGCAAAGCCCGGCACCAAATGGTCGGTGGCAGAAAATATCCGGCATATGGTCATCTCCACCAATATGACCACGCTGGCATACCGCCTGCCGAAGTTCATGGTGAAATGGATCGGCGGAACGCCCAACCGAAAGTCGAGAAGCTATGAAGAGCTGAAAGAAAAGTATTATAAAAGATTAAGTGAAGGCGGAAGAGCAAGCGGCCGCTTTGTTCCAAAACCCATTGAAGTGAGTTACGGCAAACAAAAACTGGTGGACAGCTGGAATGCTTCCACGGCAAAATACCTTTCGGCGCTCACCACAAAAAGAACAGAAGACGACCTGGATAATTACCTGGCCAGACATCCCTTACTCGGCCGCATCACCTTGCGGGAACTTTGCTACTTCACCGTCTTTCACACCGAACATCATTTAAAAACCATCCGTGACCTTACTCAAACCCCATGATCCAGTACTTTAAAAATACCGACAAGCAAACCATTGCCATTGATAAGATCGACAGCGCCGTGTGGGTGAATGTACTTCCGCCGCTGAAGCAGGAAGAATTCACCGAACTGAGTGATGCAATGGATATCCCTGTTGATTTCTTAAAAGACTCGCTGGACATTGATGAAAGAAGCCGTTATGAGATTGACGATAACGTAAAACTCATCGTTATTAAAACCCCTACGGAAAATAATTCCTTTAACCTGAGCGATGCGTTTTACATCACCATCCCTATTTGTATCATTTTAACCAATAACCGCATTGTTACGGTAAATTCATTTGAGAATGAAGCCATCAAAAAATTCCTGAACACGTTCCAGCACCGCAACCCCGATCACATGAATATGATGGTGCTGAAGATATTTGAAAAGATCACCAGCAATTTCCAGGATTACCTGAAGGAGATAAATACCCGCCGCAACAGCCTGGAACAAAAGCTGTACGACAGCAACCGCAACGAAGAGCTGCTGCAGCTGATGCGGATACAGAAAAGTTTTGTGTACTTCATCACCGCATTGCGCAGCAACGAACTGCTGATGATGAAGATGAGCCGCACCAATATCTTAAAGCTCACCGAAGATGAGAAGGATTTCCTGGATGACCTCATTGTGGAAACTTCGCAGGCGCTTGAAATGGCCAATACCTACACCACCATCCTTAACAGTACACTCGATGCTTTTGCCAGCATCATCAGCAATAACCAGAACGAGGTATTGAAGCGATTGACCACGCTCACCATCTTTTTGAGCATCCCGATATTGATCGCCAGCATTTATGGCATGAACGTTCCCATACCCTACAGCGAAAGCCACCTCGCCTTCTGGATACCTGTGATCTTATCCCTCGTCATCCTTGGGTTGGCAGTATGGAATTACCTGAAACGCTTAAAGCGGTAGCCATGTTCAATATAAGGGTTTATGGAATTTTAATAAATGAAAAGAAACAGGTATTGGTAAGCGACGAATTCATCCGTGGTAACTATTATACAAAATTTCCCGGCGGCGGACTGGAGTTTGGCGAAGGAACAAGAGACTGCCTGGCAAGGGAGTTCATGGAAGAGATGAACCTGAAAGTGGAAGTGGGTGATCATATTTACACCACCGACTTTTATCAAATGAGCGCCTTCAATCCCAGCCACCAGATCATTTCCATTTACTATTATGCCAAGGCGCTGGAACCGATCACAGCCCCTCTCCGTTCCCTTCCCTTTGATTTTGACGAACAGCAACTGAAGATTTATGCCGAAGTGGGTGAAACAGAAACATTCCGCTTTGTGAACTGGGATGATTTTTCGGAAGAATGTGTAAGTCTGCCGATTGATAAAATTGTTGCTAAATTGCTTAAACGTTAATCCGTTAATTAGTATGGAACTCAACTATTCAATAACATTCACAAATTAACAGATCTACGGATTAAAAAATAAACCTGAGATAATGGACTACACTGATTTTTTTGATAAGGAAATTATTCTGGAAGACGACCGTGCAAGATTAGAGCCGCTTACTCCCAGGCACTATGATGCCCTGATGGCCATTGCGCTCAGCAACCCGGATATCTGGAAATTCACGATGGCCAATATCACGGATGAGCAGAGTTTTTCCCATTACTTTAATACAGCGCTGAAAGAAAAAGAGAATAAAACCTCGTATCCCTTTGCCATGTTCGATAAAAGAGAGAACCGCTGTGTGGGCTGCACCCGTTATGCCAATATTTCTTTCCGGGACAAACGCCTGGAGATCGGCTGGACATGGATCGATCCCTTGCTGCAGGGCAGCGGCATCAACAAGCACAACAAATTCCTGATGCTGCAATACTGCTTTGAAACGCTTGAACTGAACCGGGTGGAGTTGAAGACAGCCGGCACCAACCTTAAATCACAACGGGCCATGGAAAAGATCGGCGCCATACGGGAAGGGGTGCTGCGTAAGCACAGTATCAATGATATCGGCGTTCCAAGAGATACCGTTTATTACAGTTTCATCAGCGACGAATGGCCAGAGATAAAGAAAACCATCTTCCCGGAGTTTATTAAAGGGTAACTTTTTTGAACCACATAGACACATAGGAAACATAGTTTTATAATTTACCGCCAAAAACGAAACAATCTATGTGTTCTACGTTTCTATGCGGTTCACTACGAATTCTCAAACTTAAACCTTGTTATATGAAAAGATTATTTTACCTGCTGCTGGTTATTTGCCTGGCCGGTTGCAATAATGAAAATAAAACAATGCCTGTAGCTGCTGCTACGGATGACCTGTACAAAGAAATACAAACCGGCGGCATTAGGATCATACCCATCGAAACACCTAAGGGCAAGTTCAACATCTGGACAAAGCGGATGGGTAATAACCCCAAAATAAAACTACTCCTGCTCAATGGCGGGCCCGGTGCTACACACGAATATTTTGAATGCTTTGAAAGTTTTTTACTGCCCGAAGGCGTTGAACTGATCTATTATGACCAGTTGGGTTGCGGACTTTCCGACAATCCGAAAGATACAGCCATGTGGAGTCTGCCGAGGTTTGTGGAAGAAGTGGAACAGGTTCGCAAGGCATTGAATCTGACTAAGGATAATTTCTATTTGCTTGGTCATTCCTGGGGCGGCATACTTGCCATGCAATACGCATTAAAGTACCCCGACAATTTAAAAGGCCTTATCATCAGCAATATGATGAGCAGTTGCCCGCAGTATGGCAAATATGCACAGGAAGTACTGGCGCCGCAGTTCGACCCAAAGGTTTTGGATACGATACGGCAGATTGAAGCAAAGGGCGATTTTACCAATCCAAAATATATGGAACTGCTGATGCCGCATTTTTATGCAAAACATATCTGCCGTATACCGTTAGAGCAATGGCCGGAACCGATGACCCGTTCATTCAATAAAATGAACCAGTCTTTGTACGTAACCATGCAGGGTCCCAGCGAATTCGGCATCGGTGGAAACTTAATTGCCTGGGATGTAAGCAAGGAACTTCCAAAGATCAAAACCCCTACGCTAACCATCGGCGGCACACACGATACCATGGATCCAGAGCACATGAAATGGATGAGTACGCAGGTACAGAAGGGCCGTTTCTTACTTTGTCCGAACGGAAGTCACATGAGCATGTATGATGACCAGAAGAATTATTTTCCGGGATTGATACAGTTTATAAAGGATGTGGATGGAGGGGTGGTTAGTAAGTAGGTTGAAGGTTGTTGAAAATTGTTGAAGGTTGTTGAAAGTCGTTTAAAGGTTAATTGCTTCACGCTACTAAGCCGGAGAATGTATCAATACAAAAAGAAATAAAAAGCCACAAAGGCACTAAGACACGAAGATGAATTTAAAACTTTGTGACCTGGTGCCTTTGTGGCAAATTGCCTTTTAAAAAAAATCTATCAGCCTGTAAGCCGGATTCTGTCTCCCGATAAATCGGGAGGGTTATCATTTATCTGGCCCATACATTACTGTATGGATCTTGCTGCCTACCCTTCAACATCGGGCGAGCCGCCCTCAAACGCTGATATACGTGGCATTACAGCACACAAGGTTTACCCGATCAATGCATTGCTGCAAAAACCCGTGAGCTCTTACCTCACGTTTTCACCTTTGCCCCAATAAATTGAGGTAGTAATTTTCTGTGGCACTGTCTCCTCCACACTGCTGTGAAGACCGGCCGTTAACCGGTGTGTTGCTCTGTGCTGTCCGGACTTTCCTTCCCCCGATAGATCGGGGAACGATAACCCGGCTGATAGAGAGCAAAGGTAGATTTTATTTCTTGGGAAGGAATCCGAAAAATTAAACCCGGTACCGCTTTCGCATTATCATCCGCATCGCTGATGCCAGTCAGTATTTGTTTCCATACAATTATATTTCTTTGTAATAAAAAGTAAAAGAATGAGCCACTTCCTCAAATACTTCCTAGCCTGGTTTCCCATGCTGCTGCTGGCTATTGCCAACGGCGCTTTAAGAGACCTGGTATATAAAAAATATGTGGGAGAACTGGCTGCCCACCAGGTTTCCACCTTTTCACTTATCATCCTCTTTGCTGTTTATATCGGGTTCATCATAAAATGGATCCCGCTGGCTTCTGCAAACCAAGCCATGCTTGTAGGACTACTCTGGTTAGTGCTTACGCTGGCATTTGAATTTGGCTTTGGCCGTTACCGGGGCAATTCCTGGGAAAAACTGTTTGCTGATTATAACCTGTTGAAAGGACGGTTGTGGATACTCATCCCGGTTTGGGTAGCCATTGCGCCCTATGTATTCTTTAGATTAACAAACAGGTAATTAAAACGGTCCGGCAACTCTTTCAATTCATTTAAAATTTCGTTCCTTTAATAAAACAATCTCCTTTCGCCTGTGAACTGGCACCGCTTAAGCATAGAGGAAACATTTGAACTGCTGGGTACCAACCCGCAGGGGTTGAGTATATCCGATGCAGAAGAAAAACTGTTGCAATACGGACCCAACGAACTGCAGGAAGGAAAAAAGAAGGGCGTTGCCGGTATGCTGTTCGACCAGTTCAAAGATGTGATGATACTGATCTTACTGGCGGCTGCCATCATCTCCGGTATCATCGGCGACCTTACCGACACCATCGTCATCCTCGTCATCGTTGTATTAAATGCCGTCATCGGTTTCTTCCAGGAATACCGGGCCGAAAAAGCCATGCAGGCACTGAAACAGATGGCCGTAACACAGGCCCGGGTATTGCGTGCCGGGCAAAGCAACTGGCTACCGGCCACCGCACTGGTACCCGGTGATGTGGTATTATTAGAAGCAGGCAATGCGGTGCCTGCCGATCTACGCATCGTGGAATCGGTGAACTTAAAAATTGAAGAAGCAGCCTTAACAGGCGAATCACATGCCATTGATAAGATCACCCACTCACTGGAAACAGACGACCTGCCCATTGGCGACCGGAGTAATATGGCCTTTAAAGGAACTTTTGTTACCTATGGCCGGGGCACGGGCATTGTAATTGCCACCGGCATGCAGACCGAACTGGGCCGCATTGCCAAAATGCTGCAGGAAGAAGAAACACTTACACCGCTGCAACAACGTATGGCATCATTTGGAAAAAACCTTTCTATACTGGTCCTGTTCTTATGTGTTCTGTTTTTTGTTGCCGGATGGTTACGGGGAGAAGATATGGTGAAGATGGTACTTACCAGTATCTCGCTGGCCGTTGCCGCTATACCCGAAGCATTGCCCGCCGTGATCACCATCTCGCTGGCACTGGCGGCAAAAAGAATGATCCGCTTCAACAGCCTCATTCGAAAATTACCGGCAGTGGAAACATTAGGCTCGGTTACGTATATCTGCACGGATAAGACCGGTACCCTTACCAAAAATAAAATGCATGTGGAAGATGTGTTTGTGAACGGTCAACTGGTGGAAAGAAAAAAACTGGCTTCAATAACGGAACAGCAAGATGGCAAACTGATGCTGCTGGCATTTGCCCTTAACAATGATGCCGTTGAAGATGCAGAAAAAAATATCAAGGGCGACAGCACGGAGACCGCCTTAATGGAAGTGGCGCTGGAGCAGAAGATAAAAGTAACAGACTGGCCACGCCTGGCCGAAATTGCTTTTGACAGTGAACGGAAACTGATGACAACCTTTCACAAACACAACAATACGATCATTTCATTTACCAAAGGAGCGCCGGATATCTTATTGCAACGCTGCCGGGATACAGATCCATCAAAACTATTACAGCAGGTAGATAAAATGGCGGAGAAGGGCCACCGGGTGCTTGGATTTGCTTACCGGTACTGGGATACAATGCCTGCCGAACCAGATGTTCTTATTCATGAAACAGGCCTGCAGTTCCTTGGCCTGGCAGGCATTATTGATCCGCCACGGGATGAAGTATTTGATGCAGTGCGGCAATGCAGAACTGCCGGCATTGTACCGGTGATCATCACCGGCGATCACCCGCTCACTGCAAAAACAATTGCACAACGGGTAGGCATTTTACAAAACGGGTCGGATATAGTGATAACGGGGAAAGAACTGGCTGCGCTTGACAACGACAGCTTTTTAGCCAAAGTGGAAAAAATAAAAGTGTATGCAAGGGTGTCGCCCGAACAAAAACTGCATATCGTGAAAACGCTGCAGCAAAAGGGCCATTATGTAGCCATGACCGGCGACGGTGTGAATGATGCGCCTTCGCTGAAACGGGCGAATATAGGCATTGCAATGGGCATCACCGGAACCGATGTTTCCAAGGAAGCGGCGCATATGATCCTGCTGGATGATAATTTTTCCACCATCGTAAAAGCAGTGAGGGAAGGCAGAAGGATCTATGACAACATTCTTAAGTTCATCAAATACCTGATGACCACCAATTCGGGTGAGCTATGGACCTTGCTGCTGGGCCCCATGATCGGGCTGCCCGTGGCGCTGCTGCCCATACATATTTTGTGGATCAATTTAGTATCGGATGGACTTCCTGCCATTTCCTTATCGTTTGAAAAAGCAGAGAAGGATATTATGGATCGGCCGCCCCGGCCGCCGCAGCAAACTGTTTTTGCCAATGGCAGGGGTATGCACATGATCTGGGTAGGAATGCTGATGGCAGGCATCAGTTTATCGGCTCAGGCCTGGGCCATCAATAATGACCTGCACTGGCAGACCATTGTTTTTAATGTGCTTTGCCTGAGCCAGATGGGGCATGTGCTTGCCATACGTTCCGAAAAACAGTCTTTATTCAGCATCGGGATATTTTCAAACAAACCACTGATCGGCGCCGTGATGATCGCTTTACTGTTGCAGTTTGTTATTACCTACACGCCGTTCCTGCAACCCATATTCCAAACCGAATCGCTGAGCCTCTATGAGTTTGTTATTGTTGGAGTGGCATCATCCCTGGTATTCTTTGCTGTGGAGATCGAAAAAATAGTATCCAGAAGAAGGGAAAAGATGAAATAAAATGTTGTTCCTTTAATCTTACAATCTTAAAACAATGAGCAATAATTATACGATACCCGCCCAAACCCGTATCGGGCATGTACACCTGAAAGTGTCCGACATAAAAATTTCACTCGACTTTTACTGTGGATTACTTGGCTTTGAACTGGTGACCATGTATGGCATTGATGCAGCTTTTATCTCGGCAGGAGGTTATCATCATCATATCGGCCTCAACACCTGGTACAGCAAGAACAGGCCGCCGGCACCGGCCCATTCGGTAGGCCTGTTTCATACGGCCATCCTCTACCCCACCCGTAAAGACCTTGCTGTAATCTATAAAAGGCTGATCGAAGCAAACTACCCGCTAACCGGAGCTTCCGATCATGGCGTTTCCGAAGCATTATATCTTAATGATCCCGATCAGAATGGCGTGGAGCTGTACCGGGACCGGCCGAAAGAACAATGGCCGGTAAAAAAAGACGGAAGCATTGAAATGTATACTATTGCACTGGACCTGGATGACCTGCTAAAGGAAGCGGGCTGATCAGCGGTGTTTGCTCTTCAGGTATTTTTCATTCACGATCTCACTCATCGGCTTGTTATATACTTTACTTTCCACCCAGCTGATGATGTCTAAATAAGAGAATACCCTTGTTTCAAAACGGTTCTTTTCAAACTGCTTGATGCGGTTGAGCAGTTTCTTCAGTTCGGGCCGCAGTTTTTCGGCAGATTCATACACATTATTTCGCAGGAATTTGAACATCTCCTCTTCCACCACCGTGAGGTTTTCCATCCGTGACATAAAGCGGAACACCGATTTGATCAATGACTCAATGATAGCATCATTACCCATTTCAAAATGCGCCATCAGGTGCAGCAGGCGGGCATAGCACTGCAGGTCGATCCGTATATCAACCGGGCCGTTGATGATGGTTTGCAAATGATCGATCGACGTTTCGTAGTTGCCGTTGCCAAAATAAAGCAGGGCTGTTTTATATTGTATCACCAATACCCGGTGCCGGTCGATGTACATTGAGAATTCTTCCAGTCCCTTTTCAATAGCGGGAACAAGCCGGATGCCCTCGCCAAAAGTACCCTTCATCAAATGCTGGTTGATCCGGGCGCTGGTGAGGTAAACAAATGCCTGCATCCGGAAATTATCGTGCAGGTTGGCGGGCTTCGAAAAAGTAAAGCGTTCGAACCGTACCAGGTATTTATCAAAATTCTTATAGTTACGCAGGTTGAAGTTGGCGGTAAGCAGGTTGTGCATGCCCTTGATATAATGGCCCGTCTCCACTGTGATCATCAACGGTTCATTCTTAAACAGGTCGACCCATTTTTTACTGTAGCGGTAGTACATCAGGAAATCCTGCCGGATAAATGCGTACCAGCAATAACTCTGGTAGAGGTAAAGCAACTGGTAAAAGCCTGATATCTGTTCGGGATTGGGCGGCAGGTTCTGCATAAAGAACTGTTTTACCCCTTTCTCATCTTTTTCATTGCGGGCATGACCATGCTTTACATACCACTGGTAAAGCTGAAGGGCAAGATTGGATAATGCCGTGATCATGGTACGCTGGTCATTCACATCATTTGCTTCTGAGGTAAGCCGGTCAGCAGCCCCTTCACCGCTGCGGGTGATATGCAGTGTTTCAATTTTCTTCTCTAAAGAAATAACCTGTATCAGGAAACTTTCCTGGTGGTAACTCTTTGCCAGGTCTTTCACTTTTTCCAGTATGCGCAGGCTTTGCAGGTAAAGGCCCCGGTTATACAGGATACGGGCATAATCCAGTTGTTCGTGCAGTTGCAGGTCGATGCTTTCGGAACTTTTTAACAGGCGCAGACTGGCCAGTAATTCCTTATATAAGTGAGCTTTGAGGTTGGCCAGTTGGGGCTTTTCAACCCCTGGTATTTTTTTAAGTATCTGCTGTTCGTTGTAGTCCTTTGCCTTGTCAATGGCGTCAAAAAGCTGGATGATCTTGAGGTCCTGGCGGGAAGAACTCCGCTTTATATAGAGCTTGAAATGCCTTTTTTCTGCCTTTTCCAGGGATTTTATCAGTTGAAATAATATGTCGGTTGAGCGGTTGGACATCATAAACAAATTTGACTATAACCCGGTATGGTAAAGGGTTTCGCTATCGACAGGTTGTTTTTAACAGGGTAAAATCGTCCCTAACTTGGTTAGGAACATACCATCCCCCATCTTAGATTTGCTCCAGATGGTTGTTACTTCATACAGCAGGCAATCGCTAAAGGAAAACAATCAATCGTTAGAAGGCTCCCGGCCTTTACGCTGAACCGGTCAGGTCAGCAAAGAAAAGAAATAAAATTTTTCATATAGCAAGCAATCGTTAAAAAAGTCACTCCGTTTCTACGGAGTGGCAATTTTATGTGCAATAATAGGTAATAATTTGGTAACAAAGAACAGGTTTCTGAATTTTATATCTTTCCCGGCCAGGCAACTGAACCACATAGGACATAGGATATAGGAAACATAGAGCACACATAGGGATTACCCTTCGGGTAATAATTCGAAAAGATCATTTACAAGAGTTTTCTTGCCTTCTTTAAAAATATTGCCACAATGAAAGTTGATCAGGATGCCTTTAGGTTTTTGAAGCATTTGCATATATGAAAGCAGCACAGCATCGTGTATGGGAAGTAATCCTTCCTGCGCTTTTAATTCTACACAAAGAATATCTTCAACCAGTATGTCAAGCCTCAGCTCTGCATCCAGTTGCAATCCTTTGTATTGAAGAGGAACCCAAACCTGGTTTTTAAATGCAATTCCTCTTAATGCCAATTCCTTTAAAAGACATTTTTCATACACACTTTCTAATAAGCCCGGGCCAATATGTTTATGTACCTCAATGGCACACCCGATCACTTTATAGGTAAGTTCACTTAAATACTTTCTTGTTACCAGCATTGAAGAAAGGTATTCTATGTTACCTATGTTCCTATGTGGTTCAAAACAATATTCAATGTTATTTTCCCCGCAGCATCTTCAGGATCTCCTCCACCGCCCTGTCCACCTGCGGGTCTCTTCCATTCAGCTTATCTTCAAATGTATTGATCACTTTAATATCGGGCTGCACGCCGTTCATCTCCATATCTTTTCCTTCCAGTGAATAACAGCCCCAGCCCGGCATACGAACCGAAGATCCGTCTACCAGTGAAACACCACTGGTGAAAATGATCCAGCGATAGGTTTCATTGCCGATGATGGTACCCAGTTTCAGTGCTTTAAAACCCTGAGCAGTCATTTCCGCATCACTCAGCGATTGTTCGTTGATGAGCAGGATGATGGGTTTATCCGCCGGGGAGAAATTGGATTGCTGCGAGAGCTTACCCTCCCGGTATTTCCAGTTGAGGTATGTTTTCTGGGATAAGAATTTCAACACCTCATCGTGCACATTACCTCCGGTATTATAGCGCAGGTCGAAGATGAGGGCATCTTTGTTGTTCAGTTCCTGGGTCATGTCAATGATGAACTGGTCCAGCTCAAACTGGCCCATATTCTTCATATAGCCATAGGCAATACGGCCCTTGCTCTTTTCATTCACCCTTTTTTGGTTATTATCTATCCATTCGTCGTACAGGTTATTGAACAAGATCGCCTGGGGATGTATTTTCACGCTTATATTCTGTCCGTTTCGGTTGAACGTAAGGTTCAATTCCCGGTCGAGCGATGGCTGCGTGAAATAATAATTCCGGTCTTTTTTACTGTCTACGGTCTCATCATTTACTTTAACCAGCACGTCTCCCGGCTTTATATCGATCGCCTTTTTATCAGCGGCAGAACGTTTAACCACATACTTCACTTTAAACGGATCGTTGTCTTCAAACAAAATACCGGTTTCCATGGTACGGTTACTTAAGGCAATGGTCTCGTCATCGCCAAACGTGCCAAAGCCCTGGTGCGAAGAGTTCAGCTCACCCAGCATATCATTAAGCATCGTCCGCAGGTCGGCACGGGTGTTCAGGTAAGGAATGAATTGCCTGTAATATTCTTTTGTTTTATTCCAGTTGAGACCGTGAAAATTCTCATCATAATAATTCTCTTCAATCTGCGCCCAGGCTTCATCAAACATCTGGGTAAATTCCGCAGAGAGGTTACGGCGGAAAGTGAAAGCGATGTTGATGGCATCCACTTTATTGCCATCCAGGCTCAGTTTATTAATGGTGCCGTTGAACAAGGCATATAGTTTATCGCTTACTTCCACCACCTCAAAACCAAAACTGTTATCGGTTCCGGCTATTTTTTCTGTTTTATTCTGCTCAAAGGGTTCTATCACGGTTTTCCAGAGGGCATTTCTTCCCTCGCCATGGTTACTTGTATATAGTACGGTTGTCTTATCCCCTTTTTGATAAACCCATTGCAGGAACTGGGCGCCCAGGGCAGGACTAAGTTGCTCCAGCCTTTCCATGATCAGGTCGGTATCAATAGCAATTGTTTTAGCATCGGCTGTTGCTTTTTTAGTTGTGTCTTTTTTCTCTTCTTTCTTTTCTTCTTTAAAAAGTTCGTTGTATTTATCAGAGCGATAAGGCTCATCAATCTTTTCCAGCGGTACCCGGTAAACCTTGGCGTTGGCCATTCCAAAAGGATAGGATGGCTTCAGCCGCTGCGAAGTGAAGTAGATATATTTACTGTCGGGCGACCATATCGGGCCTGCCTCGGTAATACCGGTATTGGTAAGATTGGTTGTTTTATTCTCCTTGATATTATAAAGCAGGATATCCTGCTCAAAATTGCGATAAGCAGTAAACAGCACATACTCATCGTTGGGAGAAAAACCCGGGTCGCTGTTCTGGAATCCCCATATCTCATCTTTTACAATGCTTTTGCTTTCCATTGTTTTGGTATCAAGTAACCGTACTTCATCACGACCGCTCAGGTAAACGGCCTTGCTACGGTTCTTATTCATCACAATGGCACGGTTGTTCTTTTTGTCGCTGGTAAGTTGTTTGGGAGCAGCGCTGCTATCGGCACGCATGCTGTACCAGTTGGTATAGCCATTGAGTGTTTGGTTGAATAACAAGGTACGGTTGTCGCTCAGCCATTTCACTTCTTTTACCCGTTCGCCGCTGTTGCGGTTTATTTCCTGGATGAATTTCCCCTCCACATCGCTTACAAATAATTCGCCCCGGGAAACAAAGGCCAGTTTCTTTCCGTCGGGAGAAACATCAAATGCGGAGATATTTCCTCTTACTTCAAAATCTTTTTCTTTGGGCAGTGTATTATTGCGGATGATGGAAATATCAAGCCTGGTTTCCTTATCTGACCGTACATCGTATACCCAAAGCTGGTAATCCCGCTCAAAGACCACTTTACCACCATTGGCATTTACCTGTGGTGTTTTGATGGAAGACGAGAATCTTGTCAGCCCTTTTTTCTTTCCGTTATCGAGTGTATACAAATTATACTCACCATTGGCTTCATCAGAAATAAAGTAAACATTGCCGTTCCGGTCGATGGTTGCTCCAAAATCCTTTCCCTGCCAATCGGTATATTTTTTATGCTGCTTTGTTTTGGGATTATACGATTGAATATCGGGGTTAAAAGGACCCTTATATCTTTTGCGCTGCACCTGGTTACTGCTTTCCCAGGTATCGTTGAAAAATATCTCACCAGAGGTTGGGTGTTCAAATAAATTATGATCGAACTGGAAGAAATAGTTTCCAAATACCCGTACCGGTGTACCACCCTCGGCACTTACTTTAAAACCGGCGATCTGTCCCATGCGGCCGCTGTTGAAATAAACAGATCTGGAATCCCAACTCCAGCTTGTTACTTCATCGTTACCGCTGTGCCAGGTGATCTGTTTCACATCGCCACCATTAATGGGTACCACAAACACATCGGAATTACCGTATTGCCTTCCGCTGAATGCGATCCACTTTCCATCCGGCGAAACCCGGGGACTGGTCTCGTAACCCTGCATAGCTGTCAATCTCGTGGCCTGGCCGTTATTTACATTCGCCTTCCACAGGTCGCCTTCAAAGCTGAAGATCACAGTTTGTCCATCGGGGGTTAAGCAGGGGTTCGACAGAAAGTACGCCCTGCCATCCTGCGCTGTTACTAGTACAGAAATAAATGAAAAAAGAAAAGAAATAAAGATCGCTTTCATTGCTGATGATTTAGGGAGTGAATATACACCCGTGCCTAATTATAGCAATGCCGTTTGTAGAAAAGACAGGAAATGCAGGATGCTGGATACTGGATGCTGGATGCTGGATGCAGGATGCTGGATGCTGGATACTGGATGCTGGATGCTGGATACTAGATACTGGCAAAACCCTTCGAAGGCAGGTGACTATCTAGGTTCTAGTACCCAGTATCTAGTATCCCGTGCATTATTTGCTGCTGAAAACTTTCTTCAGAATATCCGTTACCTGTGCGGCCGGGTCTTTACGTATCTTCTGTTCCTGCAGGCCGATATTGTAAAATAATCCGCTTAATGCCCTTTCGGTTACGTAGGCTGTAAGGTCGGTATTCACCTGGTCTTTGGAAAAACGGTTGTAGTTGGTAAAAACATCTTTCCAGTATTTTGTGGCATCCATCTTTACCAGTGATGCTTCTATCACCGGCCTGAACTTTTCGGTGAGTTGCTTGGTGGTGATGGATTTTAAATAATCAGTGGCCGCAAAGTCGCCTCCCCGTAAAATTTTCAGTCCGTCGGTAATGCTCATTCCTTTGATGGCATCCCAGAAGATATTTCCTACGCCATTGGCGGCATCTTCGGCGGCCCGGTTCATGGAAAGGATGGCTTTATCCACCATGCTGCCCATTCCAAAATTGCGGAGTGTCTTTTCTACTTTCTTCGCTTCTTCGGGCATTAATATTTTAATAGCGGCATCTCCAAAAAAACCATCCAGTTTGCTCAGTTTTTTTGTACTGCTGTCGGTACCCACCCGTAACGCATCTTTCAACCCGCTGATGATATCTTCATTGCTTAGGTTGCTGCCGCCAGAATTGCCGGTCTTTGAAACCTTGTTTAAAACGTCTTTGATCAATTGTGCTTCGGTGGTTTGTGCAATGGTAAAAACAAGGGCAAGAGCGAGTAAAATCCTTTTCATAGATAAGTTTTGTGTTACGGTACAAAAATAAAGCCATGGATGCTAAGAAAGGGTTAATTTCTGGTTAGAGCGACCCTGAACCACATAGGAAACATAGAAAACACATAGCAAAACTATGTGCCCTATGTTTCTATGTGGTTCAAAACAAACAGACTTAGGCAATAGCAATTATTACCTAAATTTGCTTCAAACGAACTGAATATGAAAAAGTATTTCCTCCTGCTGGTGCTTACGCTCTCATTATTGGGTAAAACATTTGCCGAAGAAGGCATGTGGCTGCCGCAATTGCTGCAGAGTTTAAACGAAAAGCAGATGAAGAAGATGGGTATGAAGATAAATGCTTCCGACATCTACAATATCAGCAAAGGAAGTTTAAAAGATGCCATTGTCAGCTTTGGGGGCTTTTGTACTGCCGAGGTCATTTCAGACCAGGGTTTACTGCTTACCAATCACCACTGCGGTTTTGATGCCATACAAAATCATTCTTCCATTCAGAACAATTATATACGGGATGGCTTTTGGGCATACAACAAAGACCAGGAGTTACGCAACGAAGGGTTGTTTGCCACCTTTATCATCCGGATTGAGGATGTGACCGCTTCGATACTTAAAGATGTAACAGCCGCCATGAGTGAGCGGGAAAGACAGAGTGCCATTGACAAGAATATGGTTGCCCTAAGATCAACGGTAAAAAAAGAAAGTTACCAGGATCTTTTTGTGCGTGCTTTTTTTGAAGGCAATAAATACTACCTCTTTGTTACTGAAACATACCGGGATGTTCGCCTGGTTGGCGCCCCGCCTTCTTCGGTGGGTAATTACGGTAAAGATACCGACAACTGGATGTGGCCAAGGCATACCGGTGATTTCAGCATGTTCCGCATTTATGCCGGCAAAGACAATAAACCCGCTGCTTACTCACCCGATAATGTTCCTTACAAACCGAAACGTTCGTTGAATATTTCATTAGATGGTGTGAAGGAAGGAGATTTTACCATGGTATTCGGCTTTCCGGGCCGCACCAATGAATACCTGCACAGCAGCGCCATAGAGCAAATCATGAAGGTAAGCGACCCGGCTAAGATCGGCATCCGTACCAAGGCGCTGAATGTGATCGATGGTTTTATGCGCAGGGACGAAGAAATAAAGATCCAGTATGCAGCCAAATACGCTTCCATCTCCAATGCCTGGAAGAAATGGCAGGGCGAAGTATTAGGACTTACCAAAACCAATGCCGTTGCCAAAAGAAAAGAACTGGAAGCCAGTTTTGAAAAGATCGTACTGCAAAAGCCCGAGTTCAACCTGGCTTATATGAACCTGCTTTCAAACCTTAAGCAGGCATACACCGATATTGAACCCTATGCCTATGCAAGGGATTATTATACCGAGATATTTCCCCGGATAGAGATACTGGGCTTTGCCGGCCAGTTGAACAGTTTGGTGAATGCGCTTGAAAAAAACGGCGAAGCCGGTTATAATACGGCAAAAGAAAAAGCCCTCAGTTCGCTGGAAGAACTCTTTAAGGAATACAATGCAACCGTTGATCAAAAGCTTTTTGAATCGCTGATGGAAATGTATGTATCGGACCAGAAGGATATTTATGTATCGCCCTTGTTTAAAAGCATGCTGAAACAGCATGGGAACAATTACAGTACTGCAGCAAATAATCTTTACTCAATAACAAAACTGAATTCGCTTGCATCGGTAAAAGCGCTGCTTACCGGTAATTCCAAAAATGTGTGCGATGCCATCAAAGCCGATCCTGCTTTTCAGCTGGCAATGGATATGCAGAAAACATACAGCAGCAACGTAAGTCCGAAACTGAACGAACTGCAGGCCAATATCAACCAGTTGCAGCGTACCTATATGCAGGCACAGATGGATGTGTTCACCCAGAAAGCATTTTATCCCGATGCCAACAGTACCCTCCGGGTTACCTATGGCAATGTAAAACCTTACCAGCCCAGGGATGCGGTTAAATTTGACTTTTACAGTTATATGGATGGCGTGATGGAAAAATACAAACCGGGAGATTACGAGTTTGATCTTCCGCAGAAATTAATTGACCTGTACAAGAAAAAAGATTTTGGCCGCTATGGCGTGAATGGCCGTCAGCCGGTTTGCTTTATCGCCGCCAACCACACCACCGGCGGTAATTCCGGGAGCCCGGCCCTGGATGCAAACGGCAACCTGATCGGGCTCAACTTCGACCGGGTTTGGGAAGGAACGATGAGTGATATCAATTACGATCCTACCATCTGCCGAAACATCATGGTAGATATCCGGTATGTTTTATTCATCGTGGATAAATATGCGGAAGCAAAGAATATCATCAGTGAACTGAAGCTGGTGAGCAAGAAGGGTAAATAAAGTAGAAAATTATAAAGTATCAATACAACCGGCACAACTACATGCCGGCAAAAATAAATAACACAGCTTGATCACAAAACCTGCATACGCACACTTCTACAGGCTCTCTGCCTATGTTTCCATCATGATGAACGGAACGTCGGCACTGTCATGCTGAGGAAGGAAGCATCCCTCTTTTAAGAGAGATTCTTCGCTATCGCTCAGAATGACATATCCCCGTTTTTTATTCACTTTTCATTTATCAATTCAGTTTCATCCTTCTAAAGAAGGAGGTGCTGAAGCATTAAATACATTCTTATGCAAATAGCAATTTTAGGTGCCGGCATGGTTGGTCGTGCCATGGCCATCGATCTTTCAGCAAATTTTTCTGTTACCTCTTTCGATATAAGTGAACAATCACTGCAGCTGCTTACACAAAAAAACAGTGGGGTTAAAACAGTGAAAACAGACCTGGGTAATTACAGCAACTACCCTTCGCTATTAAAGGATTTTGATTTCATCATTTCAGCAGTGCCTGGTTTTATGGGATATAAAACCCTGGAAGCCATCATTCTTGCAAAAAAAAATGTGGTAGACATTTCTTTCTTCCCTGAGAATGCACTTGAGCTGGATAAACTGGCGAAAGAAAATAATGTTACCGCCATCGTAGACTGTGGTGTGGCACCGGGAATGAGCAATTTGATCCTTGGTTATTATAATGAACGGATGAATATCTGCAATTTTGAATGCATGGTGGGCGGATTGCCGAAGAGAAGGATCTACCCTTTTGAATACAAGGCTCCCTTCTCGCCTGTTGATGTGCTGGAGGAATATACCCGGCCTGCCCGTTACGTAGAGAACGGCCATATTGTAACCAAACCGGCACTGAGTGATGCCGAACTGATCGACTTTGAGAAAGCAGGCACGCTGGAATCATTCAATACTGATGGATTGCGTTCTATTTTATTTACCATGGGGCATATTCCCAACATGAAAGAAAAAACATTGCGTTACCCCGGCCATATCGACCTGATGAAAGGATTGATAAAAGCAGGATTTTTAAATACAGCTGCCATTAAAGTGAAAGGACAACAGATCACACCAATGGAATTCACATCTGCCCTTTTGTTTGACCAGTGGAAACTGGGAGAGACCGAAGAAGAATTCACCCTGATGCGGATAAAACTGAGTGATGCGGAGAAAACGATCTGTTACGACCTCTATGATGAATACGATGCCGGCACACAAACTTCTTCCATGAGCCGCACAACCGGTTATACCTGTACCGCAGCACTCAACATGCTGGCACAAAACCTGTTTACGGCCAAGGGAGTTTTTCCGCCGGAACTGGTGGGTAAGGATGAAGCCTGCTTCCACTTTATGCTGAATTATTTAAAAGAAAGAAATATCCATTACCGGAGAACAGAAACCCGGCATACAGTTAACTAAATATTTGCAATCTTTTACGGAGTTAAGAACGAAGCAACAAAACAGTTCGCTACTTTTGTCCATATTTTAAACTAAAATGATGAAGAAGTATTCAGCCCTGGTGGTTTTAATAGCATTGGCAGCCTGTACAAACGGCGATAAAGAGCCCGTAGTAGATGAATCGGTGAAACCCGTTCCCACTCCTGCTATCAGCTATACCATTCTTTCGCAGTATCCGCACGATACCAGTGCCTATACCCAGGGGCTTGAATTTTACAAAGGCAAACTGTACGAAGGCACAGGCGATTTTAAGAATTCCTCCCTGCGCATTACCGATCATAAAACGGGCCGGGTAGAAAAGAAACACGTGATGGGAACAGATTCAATATTCGGAGAAGGCATCACCATTTTTAAAGACAAGATATACCAGCTTACCTGGGAAAGCCATGTTGTTTACGTATATGATGTAAACAATATCGACAAACCCATAAAAACATTCAAATGGCCGTACCAGGGCTGGGGGCTTACCAATGATGGCAAACAACTCATCATCAGCGATGGTACCGCAGTTCTTTATTTTGTAAATCCGGATGATTTCAGGGTATTGAATACCATACGTGTTTCGGATAATTCAAGCCCCGTGTCAGAGTTGAATGAACTGGAATTCATAGATGGCTTTGTTTATGCCAATGTTTACTTCAAAGATTTTATAGTAAAAATAGATCCTGCCAGCGGGCAGGTGGTTGGTAAGATGGATATGTCGGGATTAGAATCAAAATTCTTCCCTAACCAGGTAGCGCCCGATAAGGGATATGTACTTAACGGCATTGCATACGACAGCATTTCTAAAAGAATGTTCATTACCGGAAAGCGCTGGCCAAAATTGTTTGAGGTGAAGTTGAATTAACCTCACCCCAACCCCTCTCCTAAAGGAGAAGGGCTTTAGACCTCAAGAAATTTACCATACCTTTTTATTACTGATTACCGACAAAATAGATCCCTTATCCTGCATCTTGTATCTTGTTTCCTGTATCCTGCATCCTGTTACTGGTTGAACCATTGCAGTATCTCTGCTTTCCGGCGACGTGATACCGGGATAAACATCCCATTGCTCAATTCAAGCACTCCTTCCCTGTCGACCTTAATTACCTGCGACCTATTTACCAGGTAGGATTTATGCACCCGCAAAAACCGGTGTTCTGCCAGGATCTCTTCATACTCTTTTAATGTTTTTGATACCACCTGGGTGCGGTGGTTGGTGAAATAAAACTTTGTGTAATTACTACTGCCCTCTAACAGAATGATCTCATCGGTATCGTACAGGAATACTCCTTCACTGGTAGACAATGCCAGTTTAAAATGCTGCAGGCCCGGCTGCTGAAGATTATAGATCAGATTGTTTACCAGCGACTGCTGCGAATCGGTCTTTACCGACTGTATCTTTACAATATGCCGGTTAATGGCATTCTTCAATTCAACAATATCAACCGGTTTGAGTAAGTAATCCAGGGCACTGAACCGGATGGCTTTAATGGCATATTGATCATAGGCTGTGGTAAAAATGACATCAAAATCCCATTCGCTGGCCCGGTTCATAAAATCAAACCCGTTCATGCCGGGCATTTCAATATCCAGCATAACAAGGGAAGGCCTGAATGTTTGCATAAGCACCAATGCTTCTGCCGGATCGGTTGATACTTCTATCTCCTTCTCTACAGAAATATGTTTTTCGATCAGCACTTTTAAAATACGTACTGCCGATTGCTCATCATCAATGATCAGTATTTTAATCATTGGTCATTTTTTTATTTGCTTTCAGATCGGTGGCTAATTTTATCAGCACTTTTGTACCCGTGGCCTCACCCGTTGCATCATACAGGTCGATGGTTTCAATACTGGCCGACCCAGGCTCTTCCCTGTTCAGTATCCCAACCCGTTGCAGGGCCAGTTTTGTTCCTTTTGATTCAAAACGGCCGGAACCCAGTTTACTTTTTTTAATTTCAGCCGACTTTTTCCTTCCGATCCCATTG
The DNA here is from genome assembly GCA_035328475.1 of Ferruginibacter sp. Lineage (GTDB taxonomy): Bacteria > Bacteroidota > Bacteroidia > Chitinophagales > Chitinophagaceae > Ferruginibacter. The sequence continues at coordinate 13,989 of DAOLIP010000022.1, read as the reverse complement.
TCCTGGATCACACATTCCAGGTACCCGTTCTTTTCTGAAAATTGAAGAACTAATTTTTTTTCACCCTCTTTGTTGCTTAACCCATGCCAGATGGCATTCTCCACAAACGGTTGCAGCAATAAGGATGGGATATAAATATCGTCTTTATCAAGACCCTGCTCCAGTTCTATGGAATAAGAAAATGACTGGCTGAACCGGAGCGCTTCCAGTGAAAGGTATAACCGGATCGTTTCCAGTTCACTGTTCAGGGGGATGAAGTTTTTATCCGAATTATCAAGTACCATTCGCAACAATTTGGAAAACCTTGATAAGTAATCATACGCTGCATCCACTTTTTCAGTTACAATGGCTTCCTGGATGGCATTGAGACTGTTGAAAATAAAATGTGGATTCATCTGTGCCCGGATGGCCTTTGCCTCCAGTTCAGCAACCTGTTGCTTAATGGCTGCTTTTGTTTTAAACAACCGAATCCTTGTTTTAAAGACAAGAAAAACGAAGATCCCTATTAATGAAATAATCAACAACCTGAACCACCATGTTTGCCAGAATGGCTGCCGGATGGTAAATGAATATTGCAAGGGCCGGGCCGTCCATACATTACTGTTATTACAAGCCTTCAATTCAAATGTATACGTGCCGGGTTGTAAAAAATTAAGGTCAACGTTCCGGCTGTCGGTATAGGTCCAGTTACTGTCCAATTCACTGATCCGGTAAGCATAACGCACCTTGGAAGGATCGGTAAGTGAAACTGCCGTGAAATGAAATTGCAATGAATTATGATTGTATGCAAGACTTACCGATGATTCAGCAGACAGGTTCTTTTGGGAGCCGCTTACCAAAACAGAATTTATCAAAAGAACGGGTGAAAACCTATTGAGGGTGATACTATCGGGGTGAAATGCGAAAACACCCATGGAGGTAAGTCCCCAGATAGTACCGTTTTGCTGTTGCTCCAGCTTTAACGTCTGGTAATAAGAAGAAAGCAATCCGTCTTTTTCATTGAAGTTTATTATCCGTTCTTCATCACCCGTGTTGATCAAAACGGATAAACTCATATAATCTCCTGCCCATACATTGTTATTTTTATCGATCAATACCGACAGAACAATATCCGAGGGCAGTCCATTGTGGCTGTCGAATTGTTTTTGCAAAACCAGCCGTTCATTTTCGTAGCGGCATTGCAATAACCCTTTGCCCAGTGTAGCTACCCATATATTTCCTTTTTTGTCGCTGCTGATCTTATTGATGTATAGATTTTTTACCGGCACATTTTGAATAGAGTCATCGGTCAACAATCCGTTGCTGAGTTTATATAAACCCCGGCTGCCATAAAACCAATACCCGGAGTTGCCGGTTTGAAAACAACCGAATAATTCCGGTTGCCGGGTATATTTTTTTTGAAACGGGTAGTGAGCAACCAGCGGGTAAGTTGCCTGTGGATCGATCACCGTAACGCCGTTCTCCGTGCAGGCAAAAAGTTTACCATCGGTTGTTCTGTACAAAGCTTCGCAATTATTGTCTTTTAAAAAACCCGTATCTCTCCAGTTGGTAAGCCTGCTTCCTTTCAGCCTGCTTATACCCTGGTAACCGCTACCGGCCCACAAAGTACTGCCGGCATCTTCGTACATACACATTACTTCAGCCAAAGGAAACAATGATGGGATTGTTCTATCTACCGCTATGTCTCCTTGCTTTTTTGTGAATACAATTCCCCTGTTGCTGCCAAATAACAGGTCGCCGTTCTTTCTTTCCAGGAAAGAAAATGCTTCTTTCTGTTCTTTATGCTGTAATGTATATTGCTGGAAAGCTGTTTTCCGGAATTTCAACAGCCCCTCCCAGGATCCTACCCAGATATTCTCTTCTGCATCTGTCAATGCGGTAACTGCATTATTGGTAATCCGGTTAATGGATACAACCGGGTTTACTTTTCCGTTGTTTATCTCTCCTACACAACTTGTTGTTAAGGCAAATACCTTATGATGATCAACAAAAACAGTCCGGCCTAAAAAGTCTTCCGTAAAACGGGTAGTAGCCTTGCCATTTATCATCTGGCCCGGGTGCCGGTCAAGACAGTTCCAGAAAATACTGTCCGGTGAAACAGCCGCTATCGAACGAACCGGGTTACGTGGCTCGGGGTTGGTCCAGACATTTTCATAGCCGCCTGCATTTTTCTTTATCCGGAAGATCCCGTCGTATGAACCAGCGTAAATATTTTGTTTTCTATCGGCTGCCAGGGCAAAAACTCTTTTGTTAAAAGAGGCATGAGGCTGAAGGCTGATGATTGTTACCTGATTAAAATGAACCCGGTTCACCTCTTCTGGAGTTATTTTATACAGTGCATTTATATCCCCGGCCCATATACTCCCTTCTTCATCGGTCAGCAGCGACTCAACGGCCAGTATTGTCTTACTTTGCAATTCAATTTGCCTCACGCTATCGTTCCTGCAATAAAAAAGTCCTTTATCACCGCCGATCCACAAGCCCTTTTCTTTATCCTGTGTAATGCAAAGTATCCGCCCAATGGATTCATTGGCGGCAGTGTATTGATAGTTGATAAAACGGTATCCGTCATATACCGATATCCCAGACTCTGTACCTATCCACAGCCTTCTGTCGCCTGCCTGAAACAGTGCATACACTTTTGAAGAAAGCATTCCGTTACGGGTACCGAATGTTTCCAGCTGATAGCGGTATGATTGAGCAGAACTGCACAAAAAATGTATAACAGAAATGACCAGGAGCGGTATGAAGCGGCGGAGTAGCATTTAAGAGTAAAAATATACACCCTTTTCCCGATAAAATATCCGTTCACTCATTCCCCGTACCGTTTACTAATTAACTGGCCCATGCCTGCCATTAAATAAATGGCTGAACCATTTTCTTTTTACCTGATTGCCGGCGAAATGATACAAAATAGATTTACGGCAGAAAGCAATTATATGACAGAAGCCTTATTAATAGCAGAAAAGATAAAAGAAGTAAGAGATGAAATGAGAAGTACCGGGTTATGGAAAAAGGAAGTCCCTGCCTGGGTAAAAGAATTTGAAAAAAGGATGATCACAAACCGGGAAGATTTCAGCGAATGGTTACAGTTCGTTTACCTGCCCAACCGGGTACAGGAAACAGAAAGCAGGCAACCCGTACTTGAAAAGATATACATCGTACCACAGGCAGTAAAATTTTTTGGCAATGATATAAAGAAAGGGAAGCTGTTGCAGTTGCTGATTGAATTAGATTCATTGTCCTGAGAACGGTTGATCCGGAATAAAGACCTGTATTATTTCACCGCAACAGAAAGCGGAAGTACTATAATGTCTAAAAACAAAACATGAAACATATATTTTATTATTCCCTGCTGATTGCTGTTTTTTTTATACCCGAAGATCTGGCGGCGCAAAGCCTTTCGATCAACACAGATGGAAGTACGGCCAATGCAAGTGCTTTACTGGATATAAAAAGCAGCGCCAAAGGCATCCTCATTCCCCGCATGAGCAAAGCGCAGAAAAACGCCATTGCAACACCTGCTACCGGGTTACTGATCTTTCAGAATACACCAGACAGTACCGGCTTTTATTTTTACAACGGTACCGGCTGGTTATGGCTCACTACTACCAGTCAGCAGGATACGGTTGCATGGAAAACAAAGGGCAATACAGGCATGATCGATAACAACAGTTTTATAGGCACTATAGATAGTATCCCTTTTAATGTGAAGGTAAATAACCGGAAAGCAGGACGGATAGATCATATCCTGTTCAACAGTTTCTGGGGTTACCAGGCAGGGAATGCAAACAGCACCGGAAATCAAAATACCGCCACCGGAATGAATGGACTTTATTCCAACACTACCGGAATGTGGAATACAGCGAATGGAATGAACTCCCTTCTGAATAATTCAACAGGCAATTATAACTCCGCATTGGGAGCCTATTCACTCAGCAATAATATTACCGGCACCAGCAATGCCGGTTTTGGAACAAATTCGCTTGCCTACAATGTAGCCGGCAGTAATGCAACCGCTATTGGCATCAATGCGATGTATTATGCCAATAATACCGCAGTGCCTTTTACCAATACCAATGTGGCGGTTGGCTTCGAAGCATTAAGAGGCTCTGCTACACCTGCTGCGAATACAGGGTACAGTAATACAGCCCTCGGTTACCAGGCCCTGGTTAATAACACATCGGGGTACTCCAATATCGCTGTCGGGAATAAAACACTTTACACAAACACTACCGGCAATTTCAATACGGCCATTGGCGACTCGGCACTTTTTACCAATACCACCGGCATATGGAATACCGCCACCGGAAGAATGGCGCTTGTTTTAAATACGGACGGCATTGCCAATACCGCTACCGGCATGCAGGCACTCTTTTACAACACAACCGGGTCCTGGAACACTGCCACCGGGTGGAATTCTCTGTTTAACAATACAACAGGAAGCCGCAATACTGCCAGTGGCATGAACTCCCTTTTTGCCAACACAACCGGGGGGTATAATACGGCCAGCGGGGAGCAGGCTCTTTATTCCAATGTAGCGGGTAACAATGCAACGGCCATTGGGTATAATGCCATGCGAAATGCAAACAACACAGCTACATCATTCACCAATAATAATGTTGCCCTGGGTTTTGAAGCGTTGAGAGGCTCTCCCACTGCCGCAGCAAATACGGGTACTTTCAATACAGCCCTGGGTTATCAAACATTACTGAACAATACCAGCGGCAATCAAAATACCGCCACCGGAATGAACGGACTTTATTCCAATACAACAGGTTTCTGGAATACAGCCAATGGTATGAATTCCCTTATATCAAATACAACCGGAAACTATAATACAGCGTTGGGGGCTTATTCACTCAACGCAAATGTAACAGGTACCAGTAATGTGGCTGTTGGAACAAATGCACTTCCTACCAATGTAGCAGGCAGCAATGCAACTGCTATCGGTACCAATGCTATGTATTATGCCAATAACACGGCCACTCCTTTTACTAACAACAATGTTGCAGTTGGGTATGAGGCATTACGGGGATCTGCCACTCCTGCAGCAAATACCGGCAACTATAATACCGTTGTTGGCTATCAATCACTATGGAGCAACACTTCCGGATCAGATAATACCGTAACAGGAGTAAATGCCCTTTATTTAAACACTACAGGAAATAGCAATTCAGTATATGGAAAAAATGCCGGTTACAAAAACAATGGCAACTGGAATTGTTTTTTTGGTGAAAATTCCGGGTATGAAAATACAACAGGCACTTATAATGTTTTTGTAGGTTATCATAGCGGGTCGATGAATACCACCGGTCTTTCAAACACTTTTGTTGGTTACTTATCTGGCCGGTTTAATACTACCGGTAATTCAAATACTTTTTACGGCCAGCAATCCGGACATAAAAACATAAGCGGAGATAATAATTCATTTTTAGGATTTTTAGCAGGAAACGAAAATACAACAGGCAATGATAACAGTTTTGTTGGCTTTTTTTCCGGTGCAAATAATACAACCGGCTCTCTTAATTCTTTCTTTGGTACCTATTCGGGAAGGTTTAATACAGAAGGTACCAGGAACCTTGCTGCCGGTTATCAATCTCTATTCACCAATGTAACAGGAGATGATAATACCGCCCTTGGGCATAGTGTATTAAATAATGCAACCGGCTCTCAAAATACAGCGGTAGGCAGTTTTGCCATGGAGTCTACTACCACCGGGCAATACAACACGGCTATGGGATACCAGAGCCTGCAAAATAATACAACAGGATCATTTAATACTTCCATTGGCAGAACCTCTCTTGCACTTAACACTGCCGGAAATTTTAATACCGCCGTGGGATACAGTGCCGGAAATTCTTTCATTAACGGAAGCAACAATACATTTATCGGTTACAATGCAGATGCCAGTGCAGCAGCATTCGCCAATTCAATGGCCATCGGCAATGGCGCAGTAGTAACAGCAAGCAACCGGGTTCGGATCGGTAATACCGCTGTTACACAAATAGGCGGTGAAGTTGGCTGGAGTACATTAAGTGATGGCCGGTACAAAAAGAACATCCAGGCTTCATCACTTGGGTTAAGCTTTATCCTGAAACTAAACCCGGTTACGTATAATTTAACAGATAAAGGACAGGAAGGGAATACATATACAGGCCTGGTGGCACAGGATGTAGAAAAAATCCTGCAGGAATATAATGCCGGTTTCAATGCGGTAACAAAACCGGCGAATGAAACAGACCGGTATGCTATCCGCTATGCCGAGTTTGTGATGCCCCTGATAAACGCCGTAAAAGAGCAGCAGAAACAGATCGATGAATTAAAGGCATTAATAAATAAAATGAAGGATGGAGGAGGTTTAAAATAAAACAACGGCTTATATAAAAAATCATAGCAAATGAAAAATGTCATCTTCTTCTTATTACTGCTACCCTGCCATTTATTAACCGCACAAAATGTTGGCATTGGTACTCCTACTCCCCATGCATCCGCACAATTGGATATAACCAGCACTACCAAAGGATTGCTGATACCGAGGATGACAGGTGCACAAAGAAACGCCATCGTTTCTCCAGCTGTGGGCTTATTGGTTATACAGACTAATAATGAAATAGTTCCTCCTTCTTCTGCCGGGCTTTATTTATGTGAGCAGGTTGGCGCCTTTCCGGTATGGAGAAGAATAGCGAGGACTGATGAAATAACCGGCGGCTCACCTACCTGGACGGTCAGCGGCTCCAATCAATACAGTAATATGGCCGGCAATGTTGGTATAGGCACCGGTGCGCCAACATCAAAGTTTCACCTGGCAGGAGATCTTTTACAGGAAAGCGGAACGATGACCATTAATAATTCTTCCGCAACACTTCAAATGCAGAATGCAGGAGTAAACAAAGGTTTCATGCAACTATCAGGCGATAACTTACAAATTGGAACAAGCACAGGAAATGCCCTGGGAAGATTTATTATTCGTTTAAACGATGCAGAGCATTTAACAATAACAGCAGAAGGAAATGTAGGTATTGGCACCAGCAGTCCAAACAGCAGTGCAGCATTGCACATCAACAGTAATACAAAAGGCTTACTGATACCCAGGATGACCACTACTGAGCGGAATGCCATTTCATCCCCTGCAGAAGGATTGCTTATATACAACTGGAGTACCGAGCAGCTCAACCAGCGGCAGAGCGGCAACTGGAAGATCCTGATCAATAATGATTCCTGGACCGGCGGCGGCAGCGGACAAATGTTCAATATCGGAGATAATGTTGGTATCAACACGGCCGGGCCTTCAGAACGTTTAGACGTTAGTGGTAATATCCGAAGCAACAGTTCTATGATCATTGATAATGCATCTGCCATGCTCCAGCTACGAAGCAGCACTGTCAACAAGGGATTCCTGCAATTAAGCGGTGATAATGTTCGCTTTGGCACCAACAGTGGCAATGCGTCAGGTGATGTTATCCTGCGGATGGATGGAACGGATATGATCGAATTCGGTAAAACAGGCAGCGCCGGGCTTTTCATGCAGATGAACCTGAATGGTGTTTCCACCGGTGTATTGCAAACGACCAGTACGGGAAATGTTTCACTCACTGCGGTCAATGCCAATACACAGGTTCAGTTGGGCGGAGAGATATTTATTAATAATACGACCAGCAGGACTGGTATCGGTACTTCATCCCCTGCTGAAAGACTGCATGTGAACGGAAACATGATCGTGAACGGCAATGCCGTAATTGATGATGGAAGAATAACAGCTACGCCAACTGGTTCGGCTTATAATTTGCTGCCATTGGCTTATGGCCGGGTTGATGGTGATGGGAATAAAGCCGGGGGAACCGTGAATTTTACTTCTGTTACCAGGGTGGAAGAGGGTATTTACGATGTCTTCGTTACTGGCATAACAACTTCTTCTGTGGTAGTCGCATCAGGGCATCATTGCTTAGCAGCGATACAAATCTCTTCTGTTTCTGCCGGCCAATTCAGGATCCGCTTATGGTCAACCATTCTTGATGAGAATATTGACTGTGATTTTCACTTTATTGTGTATAACCCATAATGGGAAAGGTGAATAAGCAGGATATGGATAGGAGATACAGGATACGAGATACTGGCTCATTTCCCAATCACATAGATCACCGAACTGCATTTTTTAGTATTACCCAATGCCTTTAAGTTGGAGAGAAAGCCATTGATAACTGCTTTCGCAATATTCCCTTTGCCGTTTTTGTATTTTTCACTCAGCATGCTCACATAAAAACTGTCGAACCACATGGGCCGGCAGGTAATAAGTTTTAAGTTATAGGTTTTAAGCAGCTTCTCAATGCTTTGCGGTGAGAAATGATACAGGTGGCGGGGCACATCATAGGCAGCCCAGTGTTCTCCGTATATGGCTGCATCTTTGGATGTATAATTAGGTACGGCTATAAACAGTTTTCCTTTTTCCGCCAGTAAGGTTGCGATCTGCTCAATGTACTCGTGCAACTGGTGAACATGCTCCAGCACATGCCACATGGTAATGGCCTGGTAAGAAGCGGCCGGCAGATCAAATAATTTCTGTGGTTCTTGCGGATTGATATCGTACAATTCCACGGCTTTTACCCTTGCTGCTGCATCCGGTTCCAGTCCGGTTATACTCCAGCCTGCTTTTTTCATCGTATCTAAAAAAGCGCCGGTACCACAGCCGATATCCAGTATCTTGCCTTTATCAATTCCTGTTTCCTTCGTCACTAATTTTCTTTTGGAAGCAAGCGTACGTTTTCTTACCAGGTGATACAGATTGTTGATGATGCCTTCTTTTGTATCGCTGTGAGAAATGTAATCAGCAGAGGCGTAATACGAACCAATATCATCCTGCCCCGGAACATCCTGCGTGAACCTTGCCGTGCATGTGTTGCAGTGCCAGATGGAAAATTCTTCCTGCGAAACAGTGTGGTCGGTTGCCTTTAATGCAGGCTGGATGCTATCGCTTTTACAAACAGGGCAATGCGTATACCGGATCATGCAGGAATCAAATTTTAATGGAATTGCCCAAATGAGCGGCATTATCTGAATTGCTGAAATAAATGATCAATGCCAGTATAGCAAGGGCACAAAGGGCAACGGCCCATATCCACCACCTGTCTTTTTTTACCTCTTCCTCTGAAAAATATTCTGTCATCAGGGTGTTGGTGGTTTCCCTGTCTCCCACCAGCATGGTATGTTCTGCATTGGGATGTATCACCCGGATGGCTGTTACGGACCGTTCAAATGCACCGGGTAATTCTTCCTGTTCAAAGATGGTATTGCCATTTCCGTCCACAAAGAAATTACCGATGCCGGGTAGCCCGGCTTTTGCATGAGTGGATATCTCATCTTTCAGTCCGGCAGAAAAATTCCGGAGCAATGTTGCCGCTTCCTGCTCACTGGTCTGCGTTCTTTCTGAAACATACTTCACAAAGTTTGCCGCATTGATATCCTTATCACTGAAATGAATGACCTGGCGTGGGGCACTGACCAGGTGATTGGTAAAATCAGTTTCGGCAGCCGTGATTTGCATGAATAAGGAACCAAAGCCCGGAAGCGGGCAATGCTTATTTTGAAAAAGATATGAGGCGATCAGTTGTTGCATGTTTGCCGGATGCCGGCAAAGATATGTTGTAGCAGTGAGCCGGGCAAATAGCAGGTGTACATAAAAAACCGGCTGATAATAGTATCAGCCGGCAAACCGGATATAGGGTACGGTTTAAAAATTCACTCGTACGCCGCCCAGCAGGTTAAGGCCATACACTTCGTAATTATGCCAGCGCTGGTATTTGGTATTGAAAATATTGTTCACATCCATCCAGGCACTGAACATTTTGCTGATCTTAAATTCAATGCCTGCACTGAAATCAGACCCCGGTGCAAATACCCTGCTCACATTTCCCTTAGCCAGGTAGTGACCGCCGCCGAATGCATAGAAATCCGCCTTCAGCAATACCTGCTTTATTGCCCACCACCGCAAGGAACTGGTGAATTCCATCGGGATGGTGTTCCAGGCCTTTGCATTGCTCTTCATGCCGGTGTATCCATTAAAGGTTAAGCCGGCCGTAACGGTGAACTTATCCTGGTGGATATAACTCACATCGCCATGAACCCGCAGGTTGCGTACGCCTGTTTCATTGCTGATGACAAATCCTTTATTGTCGGTAGCGGTATCGTTGATAAAGAAAGGAAGGTTGGTATAAGTAACCAGGCCGGCCTTTGCATTAAGATTAAAATGTTTGCCCAGGGTTGCTTTAATGCCTCCGTAATATTCCACTTCCTTGGTGTTAAGCTGGGCAGTAAGCGTTTTCAGGTAAGGGTTGATCTCGGAAAGATTGCGGTAGGTGTTTTTGGTAACCCTTCCCACCCATCCTGCCTGGAAGGCAAATTTATTTTCGGCGATCGTTGCTTCGGCATATACATTGGGTAACCAGATGAATTTGCCGTTATCCCAGGTTGGTATTAATCCGCCGTTGATGCTGAACCTGGGCGTGGAAAAAACAATGGAAGGCGCTACAGAAAAAACATTGTTGTTCAGTTTTATCTTAGGGAACACATCTTTTGTTGTGTAAGAAGTGATGTCTGCCTTTCCTTCCACCCTGAATGCAAAGACCTCTCCAAACTGTTTCTCCACAGGGATCGTAAGTAAGGCGGAGGTTTCGGCAAGTTTGTTTACGTTAATGAAATTGCTGACCTGCAGGCTGGGATTATAGTTGATCCCGTATTCTCCGGTAACGGTATTACGGATTCCTGCCTTAATGGACATATCCTGGAACTGCTGCCGAACATCCTTACGGGTATATTTATATAAGCTGGTATCGTATCCATACAGAAAATTCTCATTCATCTTCACATCCACGGCAGCATACACTTCATTCTTTGGCAGGAAATAACTGCCGGCAGCCTTGATGTGCAACCTGCTGTAATCCTGGTATAATAATTTTCCTTTGGAAGAGATGTAATCGGCGTACACATTGGCCAGGAATTTTTTGCCATTGCCAAAACTGAAACCGGCGCTTACATAGGGGGTTGAGAAATTACCATAGCCTACTTTTACAAAATTACGCTGGCCTAAATACAAATTGGTATCCTGCTGCAACGCCAGTGGCTTCAACGGAATGGGCTGGTAAGAATAGAACAGGTTCTGTGCCGGGATATCGTACGAAAGGTTCGGATGGGTACTATCGGAACTTAAATGAGAAGCTGAAAAATTCAGTTTCACCGCATTCCGCAATACCGGTTTGTAGGAGGATGTGATATCAATGGTGGTTGTTTTTTTTGTGGTATCTTTTTGTGCCAGGCTGAACAAAGGCAATACACAACAGGCTAAAAGCAACAGGCAGATCACAAAGAACCTGTATCTTTTAATATCCTGCATTGGTATAGCGGCCGGCGGGTTAAGTTGCTGAACATTGATCATTGAATATTGCCTGTTTAGAGTTTTCATTGTTGTTTTTTGAAAGACTGATGGATCCAATTCCTGATTACCAATCCCTAGTTCCCTGCCACCTTACTCACCGACTTTTCTTCTTCAATGGCTTTATCGAGTTTCTGCTGGGCCTCTTGCTTTAATTCGGGTATGATGGCATTTTTAGCCACGCTTTCATACGTGGCTTTTGCATTGAAATAATCTTTCTGCTGCATGAAAATATCGCCCAGCAGGATATAACTCTTCGTTACCCAGTTATCATACGAGCCTGTTTCCTTAATAACCAGGAGAGCTGCTTTTTCAGCGGCGCTGAGGTTATTCGTTGTAAAATGGCAAATGGCAATCTCGTAACGGGCTTCGGCACCCCATGCCGATTTATTAATGGCAGCGCATGATTTAAAAGATGTAATGGCCGCTGAACAATTATTATTTACCTGCTGGCTTTTCCCCAACACAAGGAATGCAATGGACTTGTCGTCTGTGTTGAGGCCTTTCTTTGTAAGCAGGGTATTCGCTGCCTCGTTTGCCTTTGTATAATCTTTTAACTGGTAGTAACAGCGCACCAGGCCTCTTAACGCTTCCAGTTGGTTGTCCTGGTTCACCGCACCGGCTATCAGGGATTCAAAATATTTTTTTGCCCCGGCATAATCCTTCAGCTCAAAGTAATTGATCCTTGCTGCTTCCAGGGTCGCTTTTTCAAAATAACGGTTCAGTCCCTTGCTGTTCACATAGTCGTAACCAGCCAGCGCATTCGGCCAGTCTTTTACTTTCAGGTAACATTCACTGCTGAAGTAATTTGCTTCCAGTGCATAAGAGCCATTGGGATATTGCGAGAGGTAGTTCTTAAACCCGGTAATGGCCGCATTGCAATCGCCTCCATTGTATTTCAGTTCGGCTGAAGTATACGTAAGCGAGTCTGCTTCTGATACCGAAATATTCTTCCCGTTCCTGCGCATCATTTCAATATAATCGTTCGGCCGGCCAATTTCCACATAGATATTCTTCATGATGTCCATGGCTTCATCTGCCTCGGCCGATTGCGGGTATTTCTGAATAAGCGCCTGGTAATTATCCAGCGCTTCATTGTTCCGGTTCATATTATAATAACACAAACCAAGTTTTAAGTATGCCTTTGGTTTCAATCCGCCGGCTTCCGGGGAGCCGATCAGGATATTCAGGTAAGGGATGGCGTCGTTGAATTTTTCATCAGCTATATGCGTGAGGGCGATCTCCATATTCACATCCGGCACCATATTGCTCTTTGGATATTGTTTCAGCAGCGCATTCAGTGTCTTCACCTTTTCTGCAGAACTCTTCACCCCTGCGATCAACGATTTCTGAAACATCGCATAATCACTCTGCGGAAGGGCATTGTTCACCACGTTTTCATACATACTGTTTGCCTTTGCAAATTCCCGGTTCATAAAATAGCAGTCGGCACTGCGTACATATGCATCCTGGTCCATGAATGAAGAAGTTACGGATACGGTCCTGGTCACCTGTTCGAAATATCCCAGGGCCTGCTTGTAATTCTCTTTCTGAAGCCAGCAATAACCCAGGTCGTATTTTGCAGTTGCATTATTTGCTTCACCCTGCGAAGGAACATTTGCCTGCAGGTATATATTCAGGTACCTGATGGCCGGGTCGTATTCATTATTGCGGTAGGCGATCTCCCCTTTCCAGAAGTTTGCATACGGGGAAACAGCTGAGGCAGGTAATTGCAGGATCTTTGTCAATAACTCATCGGCTCTTTTCAGCTGCTGATCATTAATGAGTTCTACGGCTCTTCCGTAAAGAATACGCGGATACGCTTTCTGCATGGATGGCGTAGGCTTATCAAACGATTCGTACAATTTTAAGGCATCAGCAAAATTGTTGGTATTGGTGAGCAGGTTCACCAGTATCTCTTTTGCCTCGGTATCGTATTCGCTGTTTGGATAATCATTCAGGTATTTCTTCATCTCGTTCAGCGCAATATCCTGGTAGCCGAGTTCGTAAGAAAGTTTGGCATAGTTAAACCGCGATACCTGCTGCTGCACTTTATTGGAGCTGTTGTAAGCGCTGTATTGAAAAGCATTTCGGGCATTGGCCTTTTGATTGGTACGCAGGTAACAATCGCCCAGCAGGTACATGCTGTTCTGCCCCATCGAATCCCGTTCGGTACTTAATTGTTTGAATCCTTCAATGGCTTTGTTCAACTGGTTGGCGTCGTAATAACAGTAACTCAGCTCATACATCACTTCCTTACTCACTTTTTCGCTGCTGTTCACATACGCCTCCAGGAGGGGTAATGCTTTTTTATAATTCTTCTTTTCAAAATACAACTGCCCGATGAGCAGGTTCATTTCTTTCTGATAGTACAACACACCGGGTCTTCCCAGCACACTTTCGCCGTAACGCAATGCCTCGTCTTTTTTTCCCTGGAAATAATATATCTCCGCAATGTAGTAAGGCACCACACCTTTGTACGCTTCCTGCGTTTCTACCAACTTGAATGCTTTCAATGCTTCGCCGAACTGGCGGTCGTAATAACTGATGAAGCCATAATAGTA
>DAOLIP010000021.1:0-42094 GCA_035328475.1 Ferruginibacter sp. | reverse complement strand
GCTGATGGTTTTACTGGCTATATGAAACGGGATGGTAATGGCAACATAAATAAGAAAGATGAACAGCCCGTAAAAAACAGCATTGGCAATTCCTTTCTTTTTGTCCGGCGATTTTTTGGTGAAGAAAGTCACCGTTACCGGTATCATTGGAAATACACAGGGAGTGATCAATGCAATAAGCCCGCCTAAAAATCCCAACAGGAAGATGCCGGCGAGGCTTTTATTTTGCGTGCCTTCATCACCACAATCCGCCCCCGGGTTCTTTATATCGATGGAAGATACTTTTATTCGTCCGCCGGAAGCAATGCCACCTTCCAGTGCCACACTGAACTCAAAAGGAATGTCGGATAGGAATTCATCTCCTTTGTTATAGAAATATGTAAGACTGCCTAAAAGTTTTGCAGGAACGATGTCTTTAAAGTCAACCACCGTTTTCCATTCGGCGGCCCCGTTTACCAACTGAACTGTTCCTTTTTTGAAAAGAACAGAAGGTACTTTTTGGATATTCGTGCCTGCTTCGATCTTTCCTGCCCGGATGGAAGAATCAGAAAAAACTATTTCGGCGGATATTACGCCATCCAGGTCCTGACCGGGTGCATATAAACTGATCCCTGCAACAGCCGGTGCCGAAAAAGTTAATTCATATTTTTTATCCCCGGTCTTTTTGCTGCTTGCTGTCCATTTAAAAATAATACCCGTAGTATCTGCCTGGGAGTATGAGATCAATCCCGGCAATGAAAAAAGTGCAAGAAATAGTAAACGTAAATGTTTTATCATGTTGGCTATCTACAAAAAACGAGTTCGTATAAAGAACCCGTTTTATATCTGGTTCAAAAAAGTTATTATTTCAACGCCAGGTTAAACATTACCTTTTTAGACGGCAGGCATTTCTTATCATCGCATGTCTGGTATTCTACCGAACCGCTGATATTGGTCTTAGCAGCCGTTTTCAGTTTTACTTTTTGTATAAACTCCACCTCATTCGAATACTGGTTGGCCGATATACCCAGGCGCTTATCGGTATATGCTTCCAGCTTACCATTCTCTTTCACTTTGCCCTCGAAACTCACCAATGGGTTTTTATTGAATGCTATCTCGGTAGGGTTAATGATGGCATCCTTGGGTTGTGTTTGGGAATACAGGTGCCAGTTCATCTGTATATTGGCAACCATGTGAACCTCGTATGTTTTTGCATCGATCTTTTTGGCAGTAAAGGTCCATTTTACCGGGTCGAGTACCTGTGCATAGGAAAGCCCGTTTATGGCTACTAAAACAAGAGTTATAACAAATCGTTTCATGTACATTTTATTCATGCCCAAAATTACGGAAATGTAAGTTACACGGATGTCGGGTTAACGACCTTTTAACCCCCGGGAATGTTAATTTATTCCAAACAAATGATTGAACACATTCCTGCCGTCTTCGTTGCCCAACAGACTGCTGCAGGCCCTTTCCGGGTGAGGCATCATACCAAATACGTTTCTTTCTTTATTGCAGATACCGGCAATATTATGAATGGCGCCATTGGGATTTGCACCGGCATTTACATTCCCTTTTTCATCACAGTACCGGTAAATGACCTGGCGGTGCATTTCCAGTTGTTCCAGCGTTGCATCATTGGCAAAATATCTTCCTTCACCGTGTGCTACCGGGATCATTAATGCCTTTCCGCCTTCCGACGCCCCCTCTTTCATATAAATATTCTTACAAACAAACTGTTGCTGGCTGTTGCGTAAAAGAACACCGGGTAATAAACCGCTTTCACACAGTATCTGGAAGCCGTTGCAAACGCCCAGTACTTTTCCTCCCTTATTGGCAAATTCAATCACGCTTTGCATCATGGGACTGAACCGGGCAATGGCACCGCATCGCAGGTAGTCGCCGTAACTGAACCCTCCGGGCAGAACAATACAATCATCGGTTGTGAAACTGCTGATATCTTTATCCTTATGCCAGAGCTGGATCACTTCCTGTTTCAGATCGTTTTGAAGGGCCTCCATCATGTCCCTGTCGCAATTACTACCGGGAAAAACCACTACGCCAAATTTCATTTCGTAAGAATTATAAGATGATGCTGTACGTGCAGAGCAAAGATAATAAATGTGCGCCGATCCGGTCACACGAAGTAATTAATGGCGATCACAAAGGCCACCATCAGCCAGTGAAGTAATAACGGGAACCAGTTCCTTGCCGGGTACAGGAATGCTGCTCCCAAAAAAGCCGAAAAGGGTACCGCACATAATATCCAGTAGTCAAATGTGTGGGTGGCATTTACAAAAGGAACAAACAGGGCCACCATCAGGTAAAGAAAAATAAGGTTCCAGCTTTTACGGGCCTGTATCAGCTGCCGCCTGAAATTCTGCTGGATGAAAAAGATACCAATGATGGAAGTAAACAGTACGATGATGATGGCTGCATAAGCCCAGTGTGTTTGGTTGAAGACCGGTATCGTAACGGCAAAGCCCGGAAAATTATAGCCCTGCCATTTATCGGTTAAGAAAACAATGGCCAGTAAAAAATAATAAGGTGTCATGATCCCCAATAGAGCGATCACCCATTCAGCCAGTTTAAAAGGCCGGGTTAATGCCAGCCCGAAAATGATCAGGGCTGCAAAAGCCAGTGAGGGAAAATAAAAGAAGGTAGACAGGCCGATGGCAATGCCGATATTAAAGAGTGCTGTTTTGGGTGAAGGGCTGTTGTATAATCCGCTCATTTTTGCCCATACCCAAATGAGCAGTGTATTAATGATTAGGGGTGAGGATAGAACATTCCATTCCATGAACAGGGAAGTGATCAGCAGGTAGCTCATACCGGTTAGGTAATTTGGCCGCTGCATAATGCGCTGGTCGTTCACCAGTTTATTAAACGTAACGGCCTGCGTATACAACAAAACAAAAGCAACAGCGGGATAGATAATAGGCAACCCTGCGCCAACCGGCTGCAGCCATTTTAGTAAACCCTTGTAAAGAAATCCATCGATCTGCTGTGGCTGTGGCACTTTGGGATGCAGGAATATCGGTAGCTTCAGCAATAGCCCATACAGCAGCAATAAAAAATTGTTATACGAATTATTGGCCTTAAAAATACCGGTCACAAAAGAGATGATTGGTAATGAGTAATAAATTGGTACGCAAAAATGGGTATTTATTATTACTTGATGAAAACTGTTTGTAAAGAAGCGGCAAACTGTTTAAAACTCCACCTTGGCAAAACACAGGTTGCCCCGGTAGGCGCAGGGAATGATAAGCTGCCCGGCCCCTATCTGCTTACTTAATGCCGGCATGAATTCATACCCCTTTTGCTGACTTTTTAATGTAGGATTCCGTTTTATTATCCCACCTGGCGAAATGCTCTGATCGGTAACTATCTGGTTCTTACGGTCGTTGTTAAAAAGAAAATGTATTTCACCAGAAAAGATCATTGTTGAGAACGACAGGAAATTTTCCTCATCATCAGCAAACTGGTTCTTCTGTATCACTTTGTTCCAGTCCGGTTTACCGTCTTTATTAATGCTGAGTACGAGTATATTCTCACAATAATAACGGGTTGACTGGTTATTGAAACTGTTGTATGGCCGGTAATAACCCATATACGGGTTGTAATAGTAATAGCCGTTGGAAGGAAAAGCCGGGTTGTAGAGGTAGTCGTACCGGTTCCAGGTATTGCTGCCACGGGTATCGCTGGTATAATCTTCGGCCGCCAGAATGAATCCCCCGTCCTTTTTCACAATTACCTGGCGGATGAAAAAATTATCGAGTGCAAATCGCAGCATACCGCTCCGTTTTGCTTCATCACGCAGTGAATCACCAAACTCAGTGAACCGGGAAGCAAACACATCCGCTTTTTCCTTATCCCAGATGCAGGTAAACAATCCTTCAATGCTTCCCCTGTTCTTTTTGTAATAAAAAGTATTAATGATACAGCGGTTATTGAGGTTATCGATCTTAAGGTGTACATCATCAATATACTTCTCCTCCAGGTCTATCTTTTGAGAAACCGGTTCATTTTGTGAAGGAGTGAGCGAAACCAGCTCCAGCATACTCGTATAATCCCGGTTCCCCGATTGCATTTCGTGTGAGTAAAAAAATGTGCCGTCGTTGGTAAGTGAAAAATTATCGTAATTCTCCCGGCGCTCATTGAAGTCTGTTATATGCCTTCGTTTATTCACCAGTTTAAAATCCCTGTCGAAAAGCAGGGTTACCATATCAAATTTCTGGTAACGGGTCTGGATCTTGAACAGCATGATCTGTTGCCTGTCTTCGCTATGCACCAGTGAATAGATCTTATTACTTGTCATCACCGGAATCCGGGTGGTATCCACTTCCACCGGCTCACTCATCTGTTCCAGCTTATCATTCATTTTTACCACCATACAGTGTAACGTATTTCGCTTTTGATACTGGTAGATCATGTAAAAAAAATCGGGATAAGCCACAAAATCAACATTGAATGTTTTTTCCGGCACAAAATCCAGGTTCTCTGTCTTAAGCGTATTCATTTCATTATCGTATACGCATATCTTGTGCTTCCACCGTACATTTTTATATACCAGTATCTTGTTATTCAACCGGCCAATGATGTCGAAATTGATGTCCCGGGTGTCTTCCCTGTCAAAATCAGAGAACTTGAGAGTTTGTGCAGGAAGGGTTACCGAAAACATAGTAAACAAAATGAGAAAGAAATAAACCCGGTTCATACTGGTAAACTTTGACATTAAAATTACGATTTAAAACCCAGAGCAGGTAAATTACACTGAACAAGATGTGACCGTATTTGTTTTTACATAACAAACCAGCTTTTTATTATAATGGCCAGCATATTAATTACAGGAGGTACCGGGTTGATCGGAAAAGCACTTACAAAATCCTTGCTGCAACAAGGTTACAGCGTGATCATATTGACCAGGGACATCGCCGGAAAAAAGCCGGCACCGGGCATCCGCTATGCGGTTTGGGATGTAAAAAAACAGCAGATCGACCTGGCGGCTGTTCAGGAGGCCGACCACATTATTCACCTGGCCGGTGCGGGGGTGGTTGATAAAAAATGGACAGACGCCTACAAAAAAGAGATCAGGGAAAGCCGTACAGAAAGCAGCCGCCTGCTCATTGATGCCTTAAAGAACAACAGCAACCGGGTAAAAACAATTGTAAGTATGAGCGCCATTGGCTGGTACGGCCCGGATACGGAACCGGTGAAGCCATTTGAAGAAACAGATGGGCCTGCCAACGGTTTCCTTGGCGAAACCTGCAAACGTTGGGAAGCCAGTATTGAGCCTGTGGTTACACTTGGAAAAAGACTGGTAAAACTAAGAACCGGTATTGTACTTGCCGAAAATGGCGGTGCCCTGGCAGAATTTAAAAGGCCCCTTCATTTTGGAATGGCCGCCATTTTGAACAACGGGAAACAAATGGTCAGCTGGATACATATTGATGACCTCTGCCGGATGTTCATATATGTCATCGAAAATGAAGAACTGCAGGGAAGCTACAATGCAGTGGCTCCTGCGCCGGTAAGTAATAAAACGCTGACCTTAACACTGGCTACAACAATGCGGGGAAGTTTTTATATTCCCATACATGTACCTGGATTTGTTTTAAAGATCATGCTCGGACAAAGAAGCATTGAAGTTTTAAAAAGCGCCACCGTAAGCTGCAAAAAAATTCTGTCAGCCGGTTTTGGTTTTAAGTATGATACGATTGATAAGGCGTTGAAGGATCTTATTGAAAAATGATCATCAGGTCTTCAGATCTGTTTTGCGGAAATAGGCAATGATAACCCAGGCATATATGGCGATATAGGTAACGGCCGCAATAACCAGTGTATAATCTGCCACAGTTCTTTTCTCCAGCATCTTTGGCTTGAACGGGTTTGGCACCAGCGAATCCACGGCTTCCAGCGGCATATAGTACCCCACCTGGCTTTCTTTGAGGGTAAAGATGAGCCACAACACATTATCAATGATACATACGATGGCAAAATAAATGATGATGGACAAGCCCGTACGCTTTATCAGTATGGCAACCAAAAAAGCCAGCACCAGGTACAGCGTGGCCATCAGTGCAAAGTATCCAACGTATCTTACTCCTTCAAACATCTTTGCAGTGGAAGGGGAAAAAACAGTGCCCACTACCAGTCCCATGATAAAAATGAGCAAGGTACTTACGATCACAAAAAAGATAAGAATGGAGAATTTCGCTTTCAGAAAATCCATACGGCTCCAGCCATCAATGATGTTCTGCCGGTGTGTGCGGTATTGTACTTCATTGGTGATAAGCAATATGAACAACATCCCGATCAGCACAAAGAACAGACCGCCCATCCACGCAGAAGCATGCCAGGCTCTCGGGAATACAAACGGGGCATCCAGCAGCATTTTCAGCAGGTTTTCTTCCATTGTTTTGGTATCGTTCATCCGCTCCATGTATTTATACGCAGAGAGATAAAAAGCCACCGGGAAGAAAATGATAAAGCCGGCAAATAATACCCAGAACGTACGGTAGGTCTTTATTTTAAGCCATTCTATTTTAAAAAGCTGAAGCATGTGCTGTTGTAGGTTTTGATTTAACGGTCGCTTTGTTTACCGGTGATCTCCAGGAACCGGGTTTCCAGCGATTTTCTTTTTACATTCAGTTTACCGAGAACAATCCCTTTATCGAAGCAGAATTTATTCACCTGTTCTGCGCTGATGCTTTCGGGACAAACCACTTCAATACCATTCTCTGTTTCTGAAATGCTTTCAATGCCGGGCATTTGCTGCAGGATATTTTTTAAATGCTGATTGTCGGCAGCACTCAGTTCAATTAAAATGCTGGCTGCATTGGTGCCTGATGTATTGAGTACGTCGCTTACCGAACCCACTGTTTTTAAAACACCCCGCTGAATGATGGCCACATGCGTACAAACCTTTTCCACTTCATCCAGAATATGACTGGCCATGATGATGGTTTTGCCCTGGCGGTTGAGTTCCTTTATCAATTCCCTGATCTCGGCAATACCGGCCGGATCAAGCCCGTTGGTGGGTTCGTCAAAAACAAGGATATCGGGATCGCCTAATAAGGTAGAAGCGATCGCCAGGCGCTGTTTCATACCCAATGAATAGGTATTGAACTTTGACCGGCGGCGTTCGTAAAGATTTACTGTTTGCAATACTTTATCTATGTCTTCTTCCCCATGCCCTTTGATCCTTGCAGCGATCTTCAAATTGGTTTCGGCACTCAGGTAATGATAAAAGTTAGGCGTTTCCAGGAGGGTGCCTATTTTTTTACGCAACGTTTCGGGCCTGTCTTCTCCGGCCCACTTGTAACTTCCGCTGCTTACTTTTAAGATATCCATTACAATACCAAGAAGGGTTGTTTTGCCACTTCCATTTGGACCCAAAATGCCAAATACGGTTTTGGGAGGGACTGCAAAGCTGACATTATTCAGCGCTTTTACCGATCCGTAATTTTTTGTGAGATTTTCAATACGCAGTATTGCCATGGCTATAAAATAAATCGGGCATGAAGATAGCAGAAATTTTTCAGGGAGAATCAGGCTTATGTTTTTCGTGCCAGATAGAAGTAAAACCTCCCACCACCGCAAGGCCTTTTGCATTAAAATCAAGCCTGTTCAGTTGCAGGTCGTCAATATCATGCTGCAGTACCTTCCGGGTAAAGGGATTCAGCGTTCCGCCCTTTTCCCCGGCAGCCACTTCGGGGTAGTATTGAAATTGCGGATCAACCAGGGTTCCTCTCGGGTACATAATGCCCGGGGTTCCTCTTCCGCGGATATCGAGATCATGCGGATGATCGAGTCCCAGCGTATGTCCGAATTCATGAGCGGCCGTACTGGAATTATTCAGCAGGTTCTCCAGTTTAAAATAACCGGTGTTTGAATTCAGCCCGTCTACAAAAGAGATATTTCCGGTAGCGAATTCTTCTATACGAAAGTAATTTTTCCGGGGATCGGTATTTTCAAAAACGGTTTCGGGAGTAAGCGTTTTATTGTACGTGCCTTTAATGTTGAATCGTACCTGGCAGCGTTTCTTAAAAAACCAGTTCTGGCTTATCGATATTTCTCCGCCCGGCTCATTCCAGTGATCTTCCACATCCTTTGCGATCTGTATACTTAATTCTTCGCTTGCTGCATCGCCATAAAAGATCAATTCGGCATGAATGATCAGCAGGTTTCGATGCGACTGGAGTTCGGCTTCACCCATGTATTTCTGTTTTACCTGGTCTGACGTCCCCGTCTGACCATGAATATGATTAAATGATCTTTTAGTTTGCAATATACTTGATCTAGCGCCCTCGCCAGACCATGATCACAACCCACATATCTGCTTCGCAAGTTCTTTATTGCAGATCGAATTTAGCCGTAAATCCTTATAAAACCTGCAGGAAGACCACTTCCATTCTTCAGGATTGGTTACCATACCTGCTTTAACAGGATTATTGTGAATATAATTGAAGGCATTCAGATAATAATCCTGTTTCGAAGGGAACTTATTAATTAATTCTACTTCATTATTTAAACAGATAGATTTTGTTTTTGGTCTGAACAAAGAACCCGATCGGTTATTCTTAATATTATATTCATGAGAATAAGTACTTAGCAGTTTTCTGAAACCATTAGTCACCGGGTCTAATAACAAGCTACCTTGTCTTTTCTTTTCAAGTACCCGGTCATCAGTATAAATCATAAGATGGAAATGAGTATTCATCAGGCACCACGCCAATGTTTCGCAATGAGGGACCAGGTTTGATTTATACAATTGAAGAAAATAGATGAAATGAATGTCCTCTTTAAATAATACCTGGTTATTATTTCCCTGGTTATAAACATGGTAAATATTTTCGGGTAAGAATTTCATTGCCTGGGAATAAATGGTCAGACGGGGAACCCAGACCAAGTTATCTCTTTCATATTGGCAAGAAATGAGTATTAAACCTGGAAACAGGAGTTATTCCTCAAGAATTTCCTGGTCTTTAATACCAGGTTCTGAATTTAAGTTATGAAAAGGTCAGACGAGGGCGTTAGACCGGGTAGTGCGTCCCGGTCAGACGGGGACGTCAGACCGGGTATTTAATTCCTCAACGGTTTTCCGCTCTTTAATATACTCTGTATCCTTTCCAGTGTTTTCTTCTCTCCAGTTAAACTTAAGAAGGCCTCTCTTTCCAGGTCGAGTAAATATTGTTCAGATACCAAGGTTGGTTCGCTTAGGTCGCCGCCACACATTACATAAGCAAGTTTCTTTGCTACGGTCACATCATGATCGGTTGCATAATTACCCCGCCACATACCGTTTATTCCCGCATGCATAGCGCCCAGCATGGAGCGGCCCAGTACTTTTATATCGGTACGTTGCACCGGCATCACATAACCATCGTCAAATAATTCAATAACCGCCTGTTTGCCTTCGGCAATCCTTCTTCCCTGGTTGATGCTGACAATATCATTTCCTTTGCGGTAAATGCCCAGGTCAAATCCTTCGTATGCCGATGTGGCAACTTTTGCCGTAGCGATCGTTAAGAAACGGTTCTGCAACGGAATGGTATCGGGCTCGCCACTGTGCACTTCATCAGCAGCCCTTAATACAAACTCTTTTGTTCCGCCGCCACCAGGAATTACACCAATGCCCACTTCCACCAGGCCGGTATAGGTCTCTGCAGCAGGAATAACTTTGTCGGCATGCAAACTCATTTCGCAGGCGCCACCTAATGCAAGTCCGTGTGGCGCTACCACAACCGGGATACCGGAATAGCGAACCCTCATCATGGTATTCTGAAACTGGCGTATGGCCATATCAATTTCGTCGTAGTCCTGTTCAATGGCCATCATGAATATCATGCCTACATTGGCACCGGCACTGAAGTTGGCACCTTCATTGGCGATCACCAATCCCTTGTATTTATCTTCTGCCAATGCAATTGACCTTTGTATTCCTTCCAGTACTTCGCCACCAATACTTCCCATTTTGGTATACCACTCAAGGCCCAGCACATCATCGCCCAGGTGATAGGTACGACAGCCGGAATTCTTCCAGATGGTCTGGTTCTCAAAATTCCGCATTACAATGAAAGCATCGGCACCCGGCATTGTTTTATACGATTTGCTGCTTACATCATAGCAAAGCCGTTTCCCATTTTCTACTTTATAGAATGAAGCGGCGCCGTTGGCGATCATCTCATCTACCCATGCAGCCACTTTATAACCGGCCGCTTTCATTGATTCCGCTGTTTTTGCCAGGCCCAGTACATCCCAGCTTTCAAAAGCGCCGATCTCCCATCCAAAGCCGGCCATCATGCCATCATCCACCCGGTACAGTTCGTCACTTATTTCAGGAATGCGGTGAGAGATATAAGAGAACAGGTTGTAATGAAACATCCGGTAGAACTCTCCCGCTTTATCTGTGCCTGCACATAAAGCTTTGATCCTTGTTTTCAGATCTTCAATAGGCTTGGCTGTTTCCAAAGTGGCAAACTTTGCTTTTTGTCTTGGGCCGTATTCAAGCGTCTTCAGGTTCAGGGTTAAAATCTCTTTTTCGCCTGAAGCAGATTTTGTTTTCTTAAAAAATCCCTGCCCGGTCTTATCTCCCAGCCAGTTATTATCCACCATCTTATTCAGCCAGGCCGGTATGATAAACATTTCTTTTGCTTCATCACCCGGACAATTATCTGCAACACCTTTTGCTACTTTAACCAACGTATCTATACCTACCACATCGGCGGTGCGGAAGGTGGCAGACTTTGGCCGGCCAACAACAGGCCCGGTCAATGAATCGATCTCATCAATTGTCAATTGCAGTTTCTCCATGGTATTCATGATCGCCATCATACCAAAAACACCCACCCGGTTTGCGATGAAAGCCGGTGTGTCTTTACACAATACGGTTGTCTTTCCCAGGGTTACATCCCCATAGTGCATTAAAAAATCCACTACTTCCGGATCGGTATGCGGAGTAGGAATGATCTCCAGTAATCTTAAATACCTGGGCGGATTAAAAAAGTGTGTACCGCAAAAATGCTTTTTAAAATCATCGCTTCTTCCTTCCGTCATCATATGAATGGGAATACCTGATGTGTTGGAAGTAATGAGTGTGCCAGCTTTCCGGTACTTTTCAACTTCAGTAAATACAGATTGTTTGATATCGAGTCGCTCTACCACCACTTCAATCACCCAGTCGTACCCGGCAATGTCTTTCATGTTATCGGTGAAATTGCCTGTCTTGATCCTTTTTGTAACGTCTTTTGTATAAACCGGCGAAGGATTAGATTTGATAGCAGCAGCCAAAGCGTCATTCACTATTTGATTCTTTGCAGAAGGCTTTGCATCAGCAGGCAGATCCTTTGGAACAATATCCAGCAGCATCACTTCCAAACCCACCCCTGCAAAATGACAGGCAATACGGCTGCCCATTACACCACTACCTAAAACAGCTACCTTTTTTATGATTCTTTTCGACATGGTTAAAATTAGTTAGTTAAACAACTATTTGCCAAATCGAAATTAAGACATTCTGCCTTACCCCGAAAATAAAAAGCAGCGAAGGAAATTATAAGGGATACAAAACAATGAACACTTCATCGGCAGCTGCCATTTTCTTTTTAAAAAGCCAGTTCAGCAGGCTAAAGCGGTCATGGGCTGCCCATGTTAAAACGGGAAAGTTTGGAAAATACTTGTGAAGGAAGGAATACTGGAAATAATAACCAGACAGGGCATCCACTTTTGAATAACGGATAATCTCAGAAAGACTGTCGGCCAGATGCTTTACTTCAACTTCGCTGATAAGATAAGGATTGAATACCGGTATATAATAAGAAGTATAAAAGCCACTGTCGCTGTAAACAGACAGTAAAGCAGCCTGGGTAGATTCAACCAGTAATTTATTGGCAAGTCCGAATTTATGGCGGATCCGGATCAGTTCGGTAAGGGCCGGTTGCTGGTTTTGTTTATCAAGATTCTTAAAGTCGAGCCAAATGGATGCCGTTAGTTTCTTTTCGGCATATGACTGCAGCAAGGTTTCCAGTCCAAACCCGGTTGAGTTATCCGGGTCATGATGAACATCGAATATTTTTTTCTGAGCATCGAAGTAAACATCACATTCCAGCCCGGTGGTTGAGGGAGTAAGTTTATTCAATCTCTCTTTTGTATTGACAGCCTGTACCCATTCCTTACCGGTATTAATAAGGTCGTTCTTGTTTACCGGCTCAACCGCTTTGGTCGCATGCGCAGGAAAAGTTTTGGGCAGTAAAACCCGTACAAAACCCTTGTGCTGCCAGCCATCTGCTACCAGGTACAAGCCAACGATACTGATCATTAGCTTATATTTGTTTCGGGCAATCCACTTCAGCATGCTTATTGGTATTTTATGAAATTCAGTTTATCGGCTACCACGCTAAGATCTGTCTGGCAAAACAATAAGCCTTTCCTTACATTCCTGTTTTACCTTTTACTCATCCATTCGGTTTTAAAAATAATATTTTATAACTACAACCGGCCGTTATTATTCCCCGGGGGCGAAGACAGGGGTTCTTTTCCCGGGCTTTTCACCCTGGCAAAATGGTCGCTGGCGTATGACCTGCTTTGTTTGATACTTATCAATTCAGCACTGCTCATCCTGCTGCAGGCGGGCAGGTTGGTACCGGCTAAATTTTCGGCCTGGATCAGTCTGCCGGTTTTCATGGTAATTAATTCTGTAGCGATACTGTTGAATGTGATCGATATTTTTTATTTCCGGTTTCGTTTTCAGCGGGCCAATGCCGACCTGCTGTATGTTATTGACCATCCGTTCAGGCAGGTATTTCATTTCAACGGTATAATTATTTGTTTGTTTATACTGGCAGTAGCGGCAGTTCTCTGGCTGGTATGGCGATTGCACCGGAGACTCTACGCTTCCTTCCTCGATAACCGGCGAGGAGATCTTTTCACGATGATATTACTGGCAGCATTGGCAACCGCTTTTATATTCCGGAACAATTTTGCGGGGTTGCTCTTACCAGCCTATCCATTGGTAGAGATAAAAAGCAATGAATTGCCTGCCGTGCAGAATTCGTTTCACACATTTACTTATTCGGTTTACCGCAGAGGAGATGAAATACCAACTCCCGACTATTTTTCCGATGCAACCTGTGATTCCATTTTCCCGGTAAAAAGATCATTGCAACCTTATTCATCACCGGCCGGCAAAAAGAACATCGTTCTGTTCATAATGGAAAGCGTTCCGTATGATTTTTTCGACAGCAGCAGTGCCTATAAAGTGGCCATGCCCTTTTTTGATTCACTGCTTCAAAAAAGTGTATTTTATAAAAATGCTTTTGGTTATTCGCATGAGTCTAATAAAGGCATTACCGCTATCCTGGCTGGCATACCTACACTCACCGACATCCCGTTCTATCATTCACAATACGTGAACATTCCCGTTACCAAAACAGGCACCGCATTAAAAACAATGAATTACCATTCGCTTTTCTGCATCGGCGATGCCTACGATAATTTTGGCTTTGCCAAATGTGCCAACTGGCTGGGTATTGATCGGTACTATAGTGAAGAAGACATACCCGGTTACCAAAAACGTCCGCAACATTCCATGGGGCTGCAGGATGAGGCAGTATTGCCTTTCTTCCTGCAAAAAATAAATGAAGCACCAAAACCCTTTTTGGCAATACACTACAATATCTCCACCCATTACCCTTATGATCTGCCGAAAACCTATTCAAAGAAATTCCCCGGCAATTATACCACACCAATGAGGTCCATGCAATATTATGATGACTGCCTCGGTGCTTTCTTTAACGTGGCTAAGAAAGAAAACTGGTTCAGTCAAACGGTCTTCATTTTCTGTTCCGATCACTGGCTGGTACCCGATGACAACAACGTTGATTTTACTGCCGTAACAGGTTACCGGGTACCCATTATCATATTCGACCCGGGAAAAAATAAACAGGAGACAAGAAATGAAGTAGTGGGGCAGTTTGATGTGATGGGAACCGTCCTGGCAGCAGCCTGCTACCCGGGTAGCATCACCAGCTATGGAGGAAATTTATCCGACAGCAATTCACTCAGGGGCTATGCCTTTTCAAAAGCGGGCAGCTCCTTGTACCAGGTGATAGACAGTTCCTATGTACTTGGATTCAATGTAACCAGTAACAGGGTTGAGTACCTGTACAATTATAAAACGGATACCCGGTTAAAAACAAACCTGGTGGAAAACAAAAATGCATCCATGGTGCTGGATGCATTAACTGTACAAATAAAAGCATTTATTCAAAAAGCAGGTTCACATTACCGTGGTAAACCCGTTAACTGATCACTCTTCAAAAAAACTAATGCCGTTGCTCCCTACTACAGATCCCTTACCATCGGCTGAACGCAACATCGCATACTGGCCTCCTTTCATCAGCCGCACTTCTGTATACTTTGCATCCATTTTAAATCCGCTCAAAAAATACAATCCCTTCAGGTTGTCGGCACCGGTAAGTATAAAACCGCCATTCCTGTCGTAGGTCACTTCCCTGTATTCGGCCGGAACCACTTCCATATAGTTTGAATTCTTAACGCCTGTCTTACCATCTTTTGAAATGATGAAATAGTCCATGCCGTTCTTTGCCTTTTCATGCACAATATTATCATTATCTACCGCCACATACGAAGAGCCGTTGCCAAACAGGATCCCTTTTAGTTTATTCTTTTCTACGAACAGGTAAGTAAGCCCGCCGATATTGGTACTGCTGATCTTACTGTATTCAAACGGTACAATCACTTCAAACTTATTATTGAATACGCCGTAGTTGGTATCCTTCACCGCGATGTAATAATTATCTTCCCGGCCCAGCATTTTATAATCGCTGATGATCTTATCAAAGATGTCGTTCTTCTTAACCGTACTGTAATTGGTTTCGGTGATGGTGATTGGTGATTTGTTGAGATCGGATGTACTGTTCTCCGGAATGGCCGGGCAGCCCTGCATGGCTTCGCCTTTTGCATTGATGCAGATCTCGTATCCATCGGCTCGCAATGAAGCCGGTGCAAATATGATCGATTTCTGGTTATCGTCAATATCATCTGCCGTTACGATCTTGGCTCCCTTGGCAAGATATCCAACCCGGAAAGGCTTTGCCACCGTGTATTTACAGGGGATCACCAGTTTACCTGCTTTGTTGATATACCCGTACTTCCCCCCTTTCTTAACCGCTGCAAAGCCTTCCGAAAAGAAATCAGCTTCTTCATAAGCAGGAATGATCACAATTTTTTTACCTGGGTCTGCGAATCCCCATAAATTTCCTTTACGGTAAGGGATCAAAGACATATCGGCATCCTGCGCCAGCACAGGCATTACAAATGCAATCAAAATCACTACTAACAGGTTCTTTTTCATAAAAACAGTTTTAAATTTTGTAACAAAATGCAATACTGCACTCAAAGTCATCAGCTGACCACACTCCCTGTGTCAATAATGGTGCCGGGACTTACAAAATGCAGTTTACCGCTTTTATCTTCCGCCATTAATATCATACCATTGCTTTCAATACCCCTCATCTTCCGGGGAGCAAGATTTGCCACCACCACTACCTGCTTACCAATGATCGCTTCAGGCTGGTAGTGCATAGCAATGCCACTCACCACTGTTCTTGTTTCAAAACCCAGGTCTATCTGCAGCTTTAACAGCTTATCTGCCTTCTCTACTTTTTCGGCAGCAATGATAGTTCCCACTTTGAGATCGATCTTTGCAAAATCGTCGTATACAATTTCAGGTTTGCCCCCATCCCCTGAAGGGTTGTTATTAGCTTCCTTTTTAGCTTCTTCCATTTTTGTTTCTTCTGTTTTTGGTTTTACCAGACCGTTTTTCAACTTTTCAATCTGTGAACTTATTTCCTCATCTTCAATTTTCCTGAATAACAATTGTGGTTCTCTTAAACTGTAGCCCACACTCAGCAATTTGATCGATCCCGCATTTTCCCAGTCCAGCATCTTATCCACCACTTTCATCATGCCCAGCATTTTCTTTGCGGTGGTTGGAAGGAAAGGATTAATAAGAATAGTAAGGTTTGCTGTGAGCTGCAGGCATAAATGCAAACAGTTGTCGATATTTTTTTGCACAGACGCATCTTCCGGCAGTTTTTTCGCCACTATCCACGGCTCTTTCTCCTGCATGTATTTATTTCCCGTACGACTGAGGTCTATAACCTCAAACAAAGCATCCCGGAACTTATACTCTTCCAGCAAATTCTCAATTTTTAATTTTGAATTTTTAATTGCTTCCATCAACGCTCTGTCCTTATCATCCAAAATATCTTCATGCAGTTTGGGCACTTTGCCGCCGCATAGTTTATGCATCAACACCCAGGTACGGTTCACAAAATTTCCGAAGATGCTTACCAGCTCACTGTTGTTCCTGTCCTGGAAATCCTTCCAGGTAAAATCATTGTCTTTTGTTTCGGGGGCGTTGGCGCAAAGCACATAACGCAATACATCCTCACAACCCGGGAAATCCTTTATATACTCATGCACCCACACCGCCCAGTTGCGGCTGGTACTTACTTTATCTCCTTCAATATTCAAAAATTCATTGGCGGGCACATTATCGGGTAATACAAACCCGCCATGCGCTTTCAGCATAGACGGAAAGATGATGCAATGGAATACAATATTATCCTTGCCGATGAAATGCACCAGTTTGGTGTCTTCCTTACACCAGTAATCGGCCCATTGACCGGTTAACTCCTTTGTTGCAGAGATATAGCCGATCGGTGCATCAAACCATACATACAATACTTTTCCTTCTGCATCGGGCAGCGGAACTTTAATGCCCCAGTTGCTGTCACGGGTCATGGCACGGCTTTGCAGGCCACTGTCTAACCAGCTTTTACACTGACCGTACACATTATTCTTCCATTCTTTATGCCCTTCAATGATCCATTCCTTTAACCAGGGTTCGTAATGCTGTAAAGGAAAATACCAGTGCTTTGTTTTTTTCTTCACCGGCACGGCATCACTCAATGCACTGCGTGGATTGATAAGTTGTTCGGGCGATAAACTGCTTCCGCATTTCTCACACTGATCGCCATAAGCATTGGGGTTTGCACAAACCGGGCAGGTACCGGTTATATAACGGTCGGCCAAAAAAGTATTGGTCTTCTCATCAAAATACTGCTCGGTTTCTTTTTCTTCAAACAAACCGTCGTCGTACATTTTTTTAAAGAATGCCGAAGCGGTATCGTGATGCACTTTATTGGAAGTACGGGAATAGATATCGAAGGATATGCCCATCTGCTCCATACTTTCTTTGATGATGGCATGGTAGCGGTCAACCACCTGCTGTGGTGTAATGCCTTCCTTCATGGCACGGATGGTGATGGGTACGCCGTGTTCATCGCTGCCGCCGATGAATTTCACGTCTCTTTTTTGCGCCCGTAAGTAGCGTACATAAATATCAGCGGGTAAATAGCAGCCGGCGAGGTGACCAATATGCACCGGGCCATTGGCATAGGGTAATGCGGCTGTGATCAAATATCTTTTGGGATCGTTCATTGTCTGCAAAAATACCGCAAACGGGGGCATTGCCCAAACTTAAACTGGTGGAACCACATAGGAACATAGGAAACATAGATGATACCTTATGTGATTTTCTATGTGCCTATGTGGTTCAAAAGATAGGCTGCTATTTCTTTATTTCTTTCTCCACTGCTGCAATCGCCTTCACCGTTTTCATCACCGAATCGGGTGTTACAGAAATACTGTCAATTCCCAGTTCAACCAGGAACTGGGCAAAATCGGGAAAATCGGAAGGCCCCTGCCCACAGATACCCACTTTCACCTTCATCCTTTTCGCCGTGCTGATGAGCATGCGCAGTAATTCTTTTACCGCCGGGTTGCGTTCGTCATATAAATGTGCCACTAATGATGAATCCCTGTCGAGCCCGAGGGTTAATTGTGTAAGATCATTGGAACCGATTGAGAACCCATCAATATGCTTGGCAAATTCTTCGGCCATGATGATGTTGGAAGGAATTTCCGCCATCAGGAAAAGTTCCAGCCCTGCCTTGCCTCTTTCCAAACCGTATTCTTTCATCACATCGTGTACCTTATGCAGTTCTTCCACCGTACGGCAGAAAGGGATCATCACCACCACATTGCTCAATCCCATTTCTTCCCTCACCCGTTTAATGGCCCTGCATTCCAATCCGAAAGCCGCTTTATATTTCTCCGAATAATACCGGCTGGCGCCCCGCCACCCGATCATCGGGTTCTCCTCGTGCGGCTCAAAATATTTTCCTCCAAGGAGATTATAATATTCATTGCTTTTAAAATCGCTGAACCGAACGATCACTTTGTTGGGATAAAAAGCCGATGCAATTTTTGCAACACCATAACTCAGGCTGTGAATGAAGAACTCTTCTTCATTGTCGAAGCCGACTATCATTTTGCCGATGGCTTTACTGAGTTCAACATCGTTCATTGTTTTATGATTCATCAATGCCAATGGATGAACCTGTATATAATTATTGATGATGAACTCTTCCCTTGCCAGTCCTACCCCGGCATTGGGCAAGTGCGAAAAACGAAAGGCCATGTTGGGCGATGCCACATTGAGCATGATTGGTGTTTTTACCTTTGGCAGATCATTCAGATCTGTTTCTACTTTCTGGAACGGAACATTACCCTCGTACACAACACCCTCTCCGCCTTCACTACAGGAAGCAGTTACCATTTGCCCGGTGCTTAATATCTCTGTTGCATTACCGCAACCTACAATGGCCGGCACACCCAGTTCCCGTGCCACAATAGCTGCATGACAGGTTCTTCCGCCCTTATTCGTAATGATGGCCGATGCTTTTTTCATGATGGGTTCCCAGTCGGGATCGGTCA
The DNA here is from genome assembly GCA_035328475.1 of Ferruginibacter sp. Taxonomy (GTDB): domain Bacteria; phylum Bacteroidota; class Bacteroidia; order Chitinophagales; family Chitinophagaceae; genus Ferruginibacter. The sequence goes on along the minus strand of DAOLIP010000021.1, from coordinate 23,248 downwards.
TGTCGGTCACCAGCACATCGCCGGCTTCAAATTCATGCCCATCGGTAACCCGTTTATCGAGTGAGAATAAGATAGAAACTTTTCCGGCACCGATCTTATCGCCGACAGCGATGCCTTTCACCAGTGTTTTGCGCTCGGTACTCTCATCCATCACATACTCTGTGATCTTTGAAAAATCTTTCTGCGAATGAATGGTCTCGGGCCGGGCCTGCACAATGAACAACTGTTTAGACAAACCATCCACCGCCCATTCCACATCCATCGGGCACCAATGTCCTTTCAGTTTACTGTAATAGGTTTCAATACTGGTTACCCATTTTGCCAGTTGCAGTATGCGTTCATCCGTTAAGCAATACCGGTTTTGCAAAGGTTTCTCCACCGGGATGATCTGTACCCGTTCATCGGGGTTATCGCCATACACCATCATCTTATCTTTTGTACCGAGTTTCTTTTCAATGATGCTGTTGAATCCTTTTTGCAATGTTGGTTTAAAAACGATGTATTCATCCGGCGATACGGCGCCCTGTACGATCATCTCTCCCAGGCCGAATGAAGCATTGATCACCACTACGTCTTTAAAACCGCTTTCAGTATCTAATGAGAAGGCGACACCCGAAGCGCCGAGATCACTACGCACCATTTTTTGTATACATACCGAAAGGCCGATGCTGAAATGATCGTAACCAAAACTCTGGCGGTAACTGATGGCCCGGTCGGTGAAGATGGAAGCAAAACAGTTTCGCACGGCATTCATCAATGGTGCAGGGCCACGAACGTTGAGATAGGTTTCCTGCTGACCGGCAAAAGAAGCATCCGGAAGATCTTCGGCCGTGGCAGATGAACGAACGGCCACATCGGTGATATCCTGGTCGTAACCCCGGCTGAGTTCGTAATACTTTTCAATGATGGCATCGCTTAATTCACGGGGGAATTTTGCATTCTTCAAAAGTTGCCGGGCCAGTAACCCACCCCGCCGGAGTGATTCAATGTCGTCTAACTTAATGTCGTTGATGATCTTTTTGATCTGTTCATCCAGGTTATTATACCGGATGAATTCCCGGTAAGCAGCTACGGTAACCACAAAACCGCCGGGTATCTGTATACCAAGCTGGCCAAGGTTTTGAAGCATTTCACCAAGAGAAGCATTTTTACCTCCCACCTGCTCAATGTCTTTCATGCCAACTTTGTGCAGGTCGGTAATGTAGAGGGATGTGTTCATAAATGAAGGGATTAGCAGTTATACAATCGTTCAGCTAATGTACTCATTAATATATGTAAAGTGAAATGCAAGTGATAATTTCATCCACATTTAATACAAGAGTGTGCTAAGCACCGGTTTGAACCACATAGGAACATAGGAAACATAGTTTTTACATAGAATTCTATGTATGTATTTCTATGTGCACTATGTGCCTATGTGGTTCAATTACATTAAATTTATTTCATGAAACGCAAAGACTTTCTTTCATCGGTGATCCCCCTGGCTGCCTACTTTCCGGCGATTGCTGCGGGCAAAACAAATGCTGAACCGGAGAAGCCATGCATCATTCCGCCCTACTTAAAGAAAGGCGATACCATCGGCATCTGCTGCCCGGCAGGTTATATCACAGCAGAAGATATTCAGCCGGCTTTGTCAAAACTGAATGAATGGGGCTTTAATGTAAAAATGGGAACCAGCATTGGTAAACGTGATTTTACATTTGGCGGAACCGATGAAGAGAGAGCTGCCGACTTTCAGCAGATGCTGGAAGACAAAACGGTGAAAGCCATCCTTTGTGCAAGAGGCGGATACGGCGCCGTACGCATTGTAGATAACCTCGACTTTAAAAAACTAAAGCACAATCCCAAATGGATCATCGGCTTCAGCGATGTAACGGTGCTTCATTCACATATCAACGCCAACCATCGCATCGCCTCCATTCATTCAAAAATGTGCAACAGTTTTCCCAAAGACTGGAGTACGGCTGAACCCATACAAACAGAAACCATCGAATCCATCCGGAAATGCCTGGCGGGTGAAAAAACAAGACTTGTGTTTGCCCCTCATGAAAAAAACAGAACTGGCCTCGCTATCGGCGAACTGGTGGGCGGCAATTTAAAAACAATGGAATCGCTGGCGGGCAGCAGGTCGGATATCATTACAAATGATAAGATATTATTTGTAGAGGATACCGGTGAATATTTATACAGCCTCGACCGTATGTTCTGGAATTTAAAGCGCAGCGGAAAATTGACCAACCTCAAAGGGCTGATCATCGGCGGATTTAAAGTGAAACCGGATGATGCCGGTGAAGAGTTTGGCAAAACACTGCAGGATATCGTGCTGGAAAAAGTAAAGGAATACAGCTATCCCGTTTGCTTCGACTTTCCCGTGGGGCACCAGAAAAATAATTTTGCGCTTAAGTGCGGCGTAGTTCACACGCTGGGCGTGCATTTGAATGAGTGCAGGCTGAGTGAGGCCTGAGAAAAATATTCAATATACAATGTTCAACGCTCAATATTCAACGGAGGCCGCACCTGAACATTGAAAATTGAGCGTTGAATATTGATCATTTAGTCTATCGTATCAAAATACTCGTTCCCTTCTCCTTCACCGCCTTCCCCGTCCACGGATCAATATAACTGAGCGTCCATACATAAGCGCCGCCGTCTGCCGGGTTGCCTTTGAATTTTCCGTCCCATCCATCCAGCGGGTTGTTGGTTGCAAAGACCAACTGGCCAACCCGGTTATAGATTTTGAACGAATAATCTTTTGCAAGATCAGCATACACCGGTTTCAGTGCATCATTCAATCCATCGCCATTGGGTGTAAATGCGCCGGGTACTTTTATCAAACAGGCAGGCAATACTTTTACATGAAGGGCGTCGTAGCCACGGCAGCCGTGGTTATCGGCAATAAGATTATAATCCCGGGTGAATATATCTGTGTATATCTGCGAAGTGGTGGCACCTGTATTCCACAAGTATGTATAAGCAGCATTTGGTGCTACACCTATCAGCAATCTATCAGATTGACAGATCACCGTATCGGCACCGAGGTTAACTTTTGGCACCGCATATACGGGAACGGTTTTACTGATGCTTGCCGGGCCACAGTACCTGTCAACTCCCGATAAGGTAATGGTATACACTCCTTCATTGGCATAAGAAAAATTCACATCCACTTCGTTGGTAAATATTTTTCCATCGCCGTTATCCCAAACATAGGAAATTACATTACGGGATATCTTCCGCTGCAAGGTTACCGTGTTGCCCGTACAATATTGCGGTTTAAGCCCGGTGAAATCGATCAACGCCGAAGCATCGATGTGCATCAGCCTGCTGGCTGTATCGCGGCAGCCGTGATTATCGGTAACGATCAGCCGGACGTTATAAATATTGCTTACCGGGTACACATGTGCCGGCGGTACTTGCCCGTTGAATTGGGTAAGATCGCCAAAGTCCCACAGGTAGTTGGTTATATTGCCTGTTGATGCGTCGATAAAATTGATGGGGGTATTGATACAGGTGGTATCGCCCATGCTGCTGGTAAATGCAGCATTAAAAACGTTTCCGAGTGTAAAAGTTTGCGATGTGGTATCGCTGCAGGAACCATTGCTTACGATCAAACGCACGGTAACCGTTGGGGTGGCAACCGGGAAACTCATGGTAACATTCTGACCGGTGGCTGTTCTGCCGTCGCTGAAGGTCCAGTTCCAGGAATTGGCTCCGTTGCCGCCGGGGTGTGAAAGCACAATATCATCTGTTACACATCCCCAGTTGATCAGTCCGTTGAAGACAGCAGAAGGTTTTCCCAGCACATTTACGGCAAAGGTTTCATTTACATTCTGCCTTGCATTGCAGGTGTCTATGATGCCATTGCCATCCGAACCGATGCCGTTGTGCAATATATAATTACCTGCCGGGTTAATGGGGGCTGCGAGTTGAAGCAATACCCATTTGGTATATCCCGCCGTACCACAGGTAACATCCGTTGTTGCAGCAGTAATGTTTACGGCAGACGGACCGGTAATACTGAAGTCGGAGCCATTGGCGCTGATGCTGCTGCACAAAATGGGGTGACTATAAAATACTCTTACTGAAGCAGCATTGCAATTATCAAACTGCACCGAATCAAAGATGGGCGCCGGCGCCTGGGTGGTTACAAATGCCCTGGTATACCCAACCGGCATAAATGCAAGGCAGGTATCTGCCAGGGTATTGCCGTCGGTACCGGTACCAACCACCACATTAAAATTTCCGGCCGGAAGCGGGTTGGCAAGGTTGATAGTGATCTGTGAAGTATACTGATTGTTTGTACAGTTATAGGTTATTGAATTAACCGGCCATACACCGGGACTTACCGACAATTCACTTCCCGCTGCCGTAATGGTATTGCAGGCAACCGGTTTATCGAAATTGACTACCAGTTTATCGGGATGGCATTCATCAAAAACAACGGATTGTATAACTGGCGGGGTTGTTAATTGCGTGATGGTAAAGGGAAAATTATAACCGACTGCGATAGCATTATTACAGGTATCGATGAGTGTATTACCGTCCGCCCCATTATTTACCACAAGCTGATAGTTGCCATTAGCAAGCGGGTTTTGTAAGGTGATCTGTATTTGATCAGTATAAGTTCCCGCTGAGGCGCAGGATGACTGCACTGATAAAATAGCGGGGTTGCCTGGTGTTATAGAGAACTCGCTGCCCGGGCCCGAAGGAGTAAGACTTGTACACCATACCGGTTTGGTCAGTGTTATATTAAGTACCGTAGGTGCACAGCCTGTGTAGTTTACTGAAGCAACCTGGGTAGTAGGAATTACTGGAACAGTAAAAGGTATGGATACAGGAAGCATGGCGATCTTACAAACATTTTCAAGGGTATTGCCATCAGAACCATTGGCCACATTCAACTGGTAGTTTCCTGCGGGAATGGGTGATTGCAGGTTAATGATCACGAATGGAACCCCGTTCGCTCCAATACTGCAATCCGATGCAATGCCGGTAATAACGTGGGTGCCTGCAGTAATCGTGAATTCGCTGCCGATAGCAGGATCAGAGATACTGGAGCACAAAATGTCTTCAGAAAATGTAACCATTAATTTACTCGGGTCACAACCAACGATGCTTACGCCTGTAACAGCAGGTGCTGCGTTATTGGTTAATACGGATGTACCCGTAAAATCAATATCGTACCCCTGGTTTGAACTTGACCAGTTATTAACCATCATGAGGTAATCGTGACCGGCCAGCAGGTTTATCATTCTGTTGAATTGAGTACCCGGTGCCCCACCACCGCAATTAATATCAGAAACTCCTGCCGCTGTACACCCGGTGATCCCGGTTTGTCCGCTCAGGTTTAATGAAACCCTTAATTCAACCGTATAAACATCGCCGGGGAGAAAACCGGTGATATCCATTATTTCCCAATCATAATCATCCGCCATGTTCTGGGGGGTAATTAGAAACCCAAGTGTGCCTGCCTGATAGCAATGAAATTTATACCACCTGGAATTATCGGAAGTTACTTGCCCACAACCTGATGTAGGGTTTGGTATATCGGGACCTGTGCAATTTGACACATCCGACTCCTTAAAAGTAAGGTTACCACATACTGCCTGTGCTGTGGTTGGTATCCGCCCGGGTCCGGCGCATGGTCCCTGCGCTCTCAGAGTAAAAGTTCCGACGAATAATAAAAAGGAAAGTAATAATGATCTCATTGATTAATTTTGGATTTGTAAATTTAATCAAAAAGAATGCCCTTTTAAAGGGTATTGTCCATAATCTTCCCACATGATAAAGATTCCCCCGTATTTACAAAAAGGCGATTGCATCGGCATTACCTGCCCGGCGGGCTATATGCCGGCACAAAAAGCACAGGCCTGTATCAACACCCTACAGCACTGGGGCTTTGATGTGATGGTGGGCAAAACGCTGGGCAGCCGGTCTAAAAACTATTTCAGCGCTGCCGACGGTGATCGCCGGGATGAACTGCAGGCCATGCTGGATGATCCCAACATCAATGCCATCCTTTGCGGCCGTGGGGGTTACGGGGTTGGCCGCATCATCGACCAGCTTGATCTCAGCAAATTCAAAAAGAACCCGAAGTGGGTCATCGGCTTCAGCGACATCACCGTACTGCACGCACACCTGTTCTCAAAACTTGGCATTGCGTCGCTGCATGCGCCGATGGCCTCGGCTTTTAACGAGGGAGAGAATGAATTCATCCGTGCATTTAAAAATGCCGTTACCGGCAAAAAAGCAAAATACAGTGCTGCGGCACATCCGTACAACAGGCCCGGTACGGCATCGGCTCCATTGGTGGGCGGCAATCTTTCGCTGCTGGCGAATATAACCGGAACAGCTTCAGACATCAATACAAAAAACAAGATCCTTTTCCTGGAAGACATCGGCGAATACATTTATAATATCGACCGGATGCTGTATCAATTAAAACGAAGCGGAAAACTAAATGCCTTGGCCGGACTGATCATCGGCGGCTTCACCGACATGAAAGACACCGGGCGGCCCTTTGGAAAAAAAGTGTATGAAGTGATCCGGGATGTGGTGGCCGAATACGATTACCCGGTTTGTTTCGGGTTCCCGGTTAGCCACGGAAAAGAGAATTACGCTTTGAAGGTTGGCGTTGAGTATAAACTATCCGTCAATAAAAAAGCGGTTTCACTGGTTGAGAAATAAAATGAACCACTTAGGCACATAGGTCACAGAGATAAACACATAGGCTACATCTATGTTTTCTATGTTCCTATGTGGTTCAAAAAAATCAAAAATATCCCGGGATATTCTCTTTAACCGATCAAAGGCGTACTCAATTTCTGATCGATCTTTACCAACAGGCTCTCAATCCTTGCCAATTGTTCGGCAAGTTGTTCGTTACTCACCGTTTCTCTTCTTACTACGGTCAATGGTTTTTCAATTTCTTTTGTTGCAATTTCGTTTGCCATAAAATTAATTTTTAAGCGGTTACTGGTTCGTGTTTGGCAGGCATCATCTGCTGAAGCGATTCCATATCCAGGCCCAGTCCTTTGGCAATGGCCATTCCCAGGCCAATATCGGCCCTGAAGAAATGACAAAGCTGGCGGTTAACGATCTCATTCTTCTTTGGTCCGCTGATGCCACTCATGGCGCCCACAATAGTATTCACCAGGTTTATTTTATCCTGCTGCGATAAAACCTCCCGGAAAAAAATTCCGGGCTGGGTGTAATGGTCATTTTCTCCATCTGCATTGCGGCTATACCAATCGGCCATTACCGTGTCTAACTCCCAGGCAGGTTGTTTGTAGCTTTCATCGGCATTAATATCATCAAAACTGTTGGGGAAATAATTGGGGTTACTGCCGCCGTTATCGTCTACCCGCATTTGCCCGTCACGCTCATAATTATTTACCGCAAAAGGGCAACGGTTCACCGGTATCTGTTCGTAATTGCCTCCAAGCCTGTAGCGATGTGCATCGGGGTAAGAAAGTAATCGGCCCTGCAGCATCTTATCGGGCGAATAACTGATGCCGTCGATCACATGTGCCGGCGCAAAGGCCGATTGCTCGATGCTGGCAAAATAATTCTTCGGGTTTTCGTTCAGCTCCATTACCCCCACATCTATCAATGGAAAATCTTTATGACTCCATACCTTGGTAAGATCAAAGGGATTCCATTTGTATGTCTTTGCTTCCGCTTCGTTCATCACCTGTATCTTCAGGTTCCACTTTGGAAATTCGCCTTTATCAATGGCTTCCACCAGGTCACGCTGTGCAAAATCCATATCCACCGATTTCATGTGTGCCGCTTCTTCATTGGTAAAATTCCTTATCCCCTGCACTGTTTTAAAATGGAATTTCACCCATACCCGTTCATTGTTCGCATTGATCATGCTGAAGGTATGGCTGCCGTATCCGTTCATGAATCGGTATCCATAGGGTGTGCCACGGTCGCTCATCAGGAACATCACCTGGTGCAGGCTTTCGGGGTTCAGGCTCCAGTAATCCCACATCATGGTTGGGCTTTTACAGTTGGTATAGGGATCTCTTTTCTGCGTATGAATAAAATCACTGAACTTCTTGGGATCTTTAATGAAGAAGATGGGCGTGTTGTTGCCTACCAGGTCCCAGTTACCGTCTTCGGTATAGAATTTAACCGCAAAGCCCCGGGGATCTCTTTCGGTATCGGCGCTTCCTTTTTCGCCGCCTACTGTTGAGAACCGTACCAGCACTTTTGTTTGTTTACCAATTTTACTGAACAGTTTGGCCTTTGTATATTTTGAAATGTCGTTGGTAACGGTAAATGTGCCGAAGGCACCGGAGCCCTTTGCATGTACCACTCTTTCAGGAATGCGTTCCCTGTTAAAGTGCGCCATTTTTTCGTGCAGGATAAAATCCTGTAACAGCAAGGGGCCTCTTGCGCCAACACTCTGGGTGTCTTCGTTATAGTAATAAGGACTTCCGGAAGCCGTGGTTAATTTTTTCTTCTCACTCATGATTATTTTTTTAGAGATTGAAATTGGCATTATTTAACTGATAATTTTTATCGATATTTTAAATATCTTCATAGATCAAATCTATTGGCATGACCTTTACCCAGCTGCAATACATCGTGGCCATCGACAACTGCCGGCATTTTGCCAAAGCCGCCAGCCAGTGCTTTATCACCCAGCCTACCTTAAGCATGCAGGTGCAGAAACTGGAAGAAGAACTGGGACTGAAACTATTTGACCGCACCAAGCAACCCGTTGTACCCACCGAGGCCGGCGCCGCCATTATAGAGCAGGCCAGAAAGATACTGGGCGAAAAGAATATGATCGAAGAGATTGTGCAGCAGAGAAAAGGCATCATTACGGGTTTGCTGAAAGTGGGCATCATACCTACCCTGGCGCCTTACCTGTTGCCTTTGTTCATTCAAAAATTCATCCGGCAATACCCTTTAGTGAAACTGAGTATCACAGAACTTACTACAGAACTCATCATTGCAAAACTGAGAGAAGGGAAGATAGATGTGGGCGTACTGGTAACGCCCCTTGATGAACAAGGCATAAAAGAGCAACCTCTTTTTTACGAAGAGATGATGGCCTACGTTTCAAAAAAAGACAAAGCTTTTAAAAAGACCTATATGCTGGCACAGGATATAGATCCCAATCATTTGTGGCTGCTGGAAGAAGGGCACTGTTTCCGTTCACAGATCATCAATCTTTGTGAATTGCGTAAAGCCAGTGCCGAAGGCGGGCATTTTGATTACGAGGCCGGCAGTATTGAAACCCTGCGGCGGCTGGTGGAACAGAACGACGGCATCACCATATTGCCCGAACTGGCCACGCTGGACCTTACTGCCAAACAGATGCAACTGATCCGCCATTTCAAACAACCGGCCCCTGTCAGGGAAGTTAGTATGGTGACACACCGTGATTTTGTAAAGAAAAGACTGGTGGAGCTGCTGAAGCGATCCATTCTTGATTCGCTGCCGGAAAAAATAAAAAAGAACAAGCCGCGGAATGTGGTTGCTATCTGAACTTAACGAAGCAAACTATCCAGTTTTTGTCTGAACAAAGGAAAATCATTCAGGTTCTGGTGCGTTCCACTCTTAATGGTGATGAATTCGTCCGTTGGCTTGATGACATGCTTTAATCTTGCTGCACACCGGTAAGGGATCACGCCATCATTGGTACCATGAAAAATGCTGACCGGGTAATGCACATATTCCAGAAATTTATTAGCAGGAATCTTATAGGTGGACATATAGCCTGCTGGATAGATGGGCGCATAGCAACTGAACAATGCCGGAATGCTGTAGTAAGGTGTTTCCAGTATCAGTCTTTTGCATGTTGTTTCAGATGCCACATAAGAAGCTATGCCGGTGCCAAAGGACTTTCCGTAAAGAATGATGCTGTCTTTGCCATAACGGCTGGCCGCCATCTTATATACCTGTATAGCCTGTTCATACAATTTTTTTTCAGTTCGTTCGCCGGTGCTTTTGCCAAAGCCCGGATAATCTTCCATCCATACTTCATAGCCATGTTTGGTGAAGTTTTTTGCAAATTTTGCATAGCGCTCTATATTCTCTTTATTGCCATGAAAATAAAGCACTACGCCCCTTCTCACAGAATCTGTTGGAAAGAATTTTACCATGTTCACCGTATCTGTTTCATTGATGGGAATGTTCACTTCTTCAAACGGAACATCAAAATGATACACATAGGAACGGGATAATTTTTCGGGATGAAATAAGAATTTCTCCTGCAGGTAATAAAGGGCGATGCCGATGCTGCAATAAATGATGATGATGATCTTGAGCCAGCGGAAGAATATTCGTTTGTTCATACAGCCACAAAGGTAAGTATTGAGATCAGAGATTGTGAGGATTCAAAACTCGATACTAGATACTTGATACTGGAAGCACCTTACAAATTTTAAAAGTTTCTACATAACCAGGCACTAACCAGTATCAAGTATCAAGTATCAAGTATCAAGTATCCAGTATCCTGTATCAGTATTGCAATATATCCCTCACAAAATTATGGTACTCCGGAAAGCTGGTTAGATTATTATGACCGCCCCCTTTTATGCGGATAAGGGTGATCATACGGGGATTGAGCGCCTGCAGTTTTTCGCTGTTGCTGATGGGGATCAGCCAGTCTTTGGTGCCGTGCAGGATATAGGTATGGCAGTTCACGTGTTTTATCCATTTATCGGTACGCAGGTGATAACGCAACACATATTTCACCGGCAGGATGGGCAGGAAACGTTCGATGGTCTTTTTAAAACTGAAGTAAGGCGCATCCAGAATAAGATAACGGGGTTTGTTATCGCTGGCGATCTTACAGGCAAAGCCGCTGCCCAGGCTTCTTCCATAAACAATAAGATGATGTTCGGGAAATTTGGTGAGCAGGTTGTTGTACACAAACTGCATATCATTCAGCATGGCTTTTTCATTTCGCTTGCCGGTACTTTTGCCAAAGCCGCGGTAATCTACCAGCACCACATCATACTTATAGCGGAAAAAATCCCGGGCATATTTTGCCCAGCCCTTGATGCTGCGGCTGTTGCCATGAAAATACAGGATCAACCCAAGCGGGTTTGCTACTTTAAAATGAAGGCCGTTGATGCGAACGCCCGGCTCCACATCAAAGAACAGTTCTTCAAAAGGTGCATCGTATTTATAAACAAAGTCCTGTTTTAGTTTTTCGGGCTTAAAAATGAATTTCTCCTGCAGCAGGTATGCAAGGATGGAGAGAAGCACAATACCGCCGATGATATAGAGGGCTAGTTGAAGCAAGAGTTAGTTTTGGGTTTGAAGTTTGATGTTTGATGTTATAAGCAGTCGTTAAAATAGTTATTCTCTTCCTAACCACAAACTTCAAACCTCAAACCTCAAACTCTTTCCTCCACGCCTCTGTTCCGCCAATAAGGTTGATGAGATTGGTAAGATGAAATTTCTCCTGCAGCCGCTGAATGGCCACTTGGCTGCGGATCCCTTTGCGGCAATAAAGGATAACGGGCTTAGCGGTTTCAATTTTACCTGCCTGGTGAATGATATCGCCCAGCGGGATCAGTTGCCCGCCGATATTGAACTCCGCATGTTCATAGTCTTCCCGTACATCGATCAGTTGGAATTTTTCGCCGCTGTCGATCTTCTTTTTGAGGTCTGCCGCAGAGATGGATTGCATACAATTAGATTATTTACCGTACCGGGATCAATTATCCTCATCGGTATAAACACGCTGCAGTTTTAAATTACTGACAGGCGATATGATGAGGGGAAATTTTTCCACCTTCACCATGCTTTGTTCCAGCCCAAATCCTTTTTCTTCACTGAGAGAGATCTCTTTCAGCCAGAAGTAAAGTTTCATGATGATGCGCTCAAAAAAGGGCAGTTCATTATCCTGGCTCAGGAATTTTTCCAGCACAACAAATTTAAAATCGCCCACCACGTTATTACGCTGCTGACTTTCGTAGCGGCTGGTAACATTCACTTCGCGGTTTGCTACCAGGTCTTCCACCACTTTTTTAAACATCAGGTTAATGCGTGGCTGCATACGGAAGCCGAGCCTGAACTCAACGCGGATGATGTCATTTGGGATGATATGTTCCACTGAATACTCACAGGTATACGGATCATCCATGGTATCAACGTGTATGAACCAGAATATATCGGCCCTTTTTGGTTTACGGCTGAGAATTGAATAAATTATTTTGTGTTCGATCTCTTTGGGGTTATTGGCACTGGTAAGGTATACCAGGTGTGTGGCATATTTGGGTACCGAGGTATCGTTACTCAGTTCCTCCAGTTTGGGAACATATTCTTCCAACCGTACAAATTCAACATAACGGTTCTTGATCTTTCTTGCCCGGTACCATATATACATCACGGCAAACAAACCGCCGCCAACTATTAATGTAACATAACCTCCGTGAGGGAATTTATCAAGATTGGCGATTAAAAAGCTAAGTTCAATGGTTAAAAAAGTTGCCAGGAACAGGTATATAAACACGGATTTCACCCGGTGCAGAACCATAAAGTTGGCCACCAGGATGGTGGTAGCCAGCATACACAATGTGATGGCAAGCCCGTACGCAGCACCCATGGCACCGGAAGTTTTAAAGTACAATACAATACCGCAACAGCCTACAAATAAAAGGGTGTTTATACCCGGAACAAATAACTGACCCCTTGCTTCAGTTGGGTAATTGATCTTCATTTTGGGCCACAGATTCAGCCGGATGGCTTCACTGATAAGGGTAAAGGAACCGCTTATCAATGCCTGGCTGGCTATAATGGCAGCAGCAGTTGCAATAATGATACCTGGTATCTGAAACCAGTCTGGCATTAATGCATAGAAGGTTTTGCCGGTAAACACCTGCCCTATCTGATTTTGAAGCAACCAGGAAGCCTGTCCTATATAGGTTAACAGCAGGCATGATTTTACCATGATCCAGGAAATACGGATATTGCCCCGGCCACAATGGCCCAGGTCGCTGTACAATGCCTCGGCACCCGTAGTACAAAGAAACACAGCACCCAGCAGCCAGAACCCGCCTGGGTACTGGCTCAGGAATTTTCCCGCATAATAAGGATTGAACGCTTTAAAAACACTCCAGTTATCGGTTATATGCAAGATGCCCAATATGGCCAGCATCATGAACCAGATGAACATGATGGGACCAAATAATTTTCCGATGGAATTAGTGCCAAATTGCTGCATAAAAAATAAGATGGCCAGGATTCCGATCACTATATAAACAATGGTAGATTGTTCAATATGACTGAAGGTACTAGTTATGCGCAAACCCTCGATGGCTGAAGTAACAGAAATAGGCGGTGTTATCATGCCGTCGGCAAGCAGTGCCGCCCCGCCGATCATGGCTGGAAGTACCAGCCATTTGCGCCGGCGCCTCACCAATGTGTACAGAGAAAAGATCCCTCCTTCTCCCCGGTTATCGGCTTTTAATGTAAGGATAACATACTTAATGGTTGTTTGAAGGGTAAGGGTCCAGATGATGCAGCTTAATGAACCAACGACCAACAGTTCATCGATGATCTTTCCGTGAATGATCTCATCAAAAACATAGAGCGGAGAGGTACCGATATCGCCGTAGATAATTCCTAATGCAACCAGCAGACCGGCTGCCGTTACCTTGTTAACATGTTTCGACACAGAAGATATTTAAGTGTTCACGAGGACATTTTTTAAAAATGCAATCACAAATGTAGAGGTAAAACGAATAAAGCAGGTAATTATTTTTAGAAGCAGAGAACAGCTGCAGCAGCCCTTAAAGCCCTGCTGTACGGGGATAGAGAGCATGCCCGTTAAACAACGACTGACCTTCATGCTTATTACAAAACTGTTCTTATCACTTCCATCTTGCGGGCTTAACCTAATAACCGCCTGCTGTCAATTAAACACCGGTTCATGTTAAGGCATGTTGATCTACTAAGCATTTGTATTACAGTTCTGTATACCGGGTTGATCAGTGCTTCATACGTGAATGTGGATAACTTTTATCTAAAAAGAATGTATTTTTATTGTTTATCAATAAAAATTTATCAATATTTGCAGTGTCACTTAAAATTTACTTATAATGAAAACAAGAACAAATCTGGTACTGAAAATACTATATGTCCTTTCCTGGATACTATTTGTAGGGGTATGCATTGAAGCCGGCGGCTCTATATTCAGCGCTTTTTATACGCTGGTTATAAACTCAGTTAATGCAAAAACATTTTGGGTGGGAAATGATCTGTCGGCACTTTATAAATACGACCCGGGACATTTTTTTGCAGAAACATTGTACATAAGCATTGCAGGAGTATTGAAGGCATGTATATTTTACCTGATCATAAAAATTCTGCACAATGAAAAGTTGAATATCTCACAGCCATTCAATAATGAAATAAGACTTTTTATTATTAAAGTATCTTATTTGACTTTTGGGATAGCATTATTCACATGGTGGGGAGTTAAATATACCAAGTGGTTAGTTACGCAGGGAGTGAAAATGCCCGATACACAAGATTTGCGCCTGGGTGGAGCTGATGTGTGGCTGTTCATGGGCGTAACACTTTTTATAATTGCACAGATCTTTAAAAGAGGGATCGAGATCCAAACCGAAAACGAATTAACCGTATAACCATGCCGATCATTGTAAACCTGGACGTAATGATGGCCAAAAGAAAAATGTCATTGAATGAACTTTCCGAGAAAGTGGATCTGACATTGGCCAATCTTTCCATACTCAAGACCGGCAAGGCAAAAGCGGTAAGGTTCAGCACCCTTGAAGCGATCTGTAAGGCGCTGAATTGTCAGCCTGGAGACCTCCTGGAGTATGTAAAAGAAGAATGATATCCTATAGACCATTAAAATTTCAAATCATTAAAACAGCAATGATCAGGGAATGAACTGCCATAGCTAAAATGCACCACATTCATTTTAGCCGGCTATTCCCAACAACCTGGTTTCCAAAAAAATAAAATATATAAAAATGAAAAAGCAAATGAACCATTCGCTAAGGACAGCTATTGCCCTTACTTTCTCAGTCACCCTGTTTGTAATGACTGCCTGTAATGAAAAAAAAGATCAAACACAAACCAGCACAACTGGTCAAACCAAGGTAAAAGCGCCGGAAATTGACATCCACACAGCTGTTATGACTGGCAATATGGAAGCGCTCAAGCAAAATATTGCAGCCGGCTCTAACCTTAATGAAAAAGATCCACTGGGAGGTTCAAGCCCATTGATCAGCGCCAGCTTATTTGGTAAAACAGAAATGGCCAGGGCCCTTATCGAAGCCGGTGCCGATCTTAATTTCCAGAATAACGACGGCTCTACAGCGCTTCATACCGCTTCATTCTTTTGTCGCCCCGAAATTGTAACCATGTTATTGAATAAAGGTGCTGATAAAACAATAAAGAATAAATACAATCAAACCGCTTATGAATCGGTGGCAGGATCATTCGCCGGAGTAAAACCCAGTTATGATGCCCTGGGTAAAATGCTGGAACCGATGGGACTGAAACTGGACTACCCATTCCTTGAAAAGACAAGGCCACAGATCGCAAGCCAGCTGAAATAAATTTATTGACGCAATACAATTACTAAATGTCAACGGTTAACAGACGATACGATATTGATTGGTTGAGAGTGATCGCCATTGGCCTACTCTTGCTGTATCATACAGCCATTGCCTTCCAGTCGTGGGGAATTATGCTTGGGTTTATTACGAACAACAAACCATGGCACTCAGTATGGATCCCCATGACCATGCTTAATGTATGGCGGATACCTCTTTTGTTCTTCGTATCCGGCATGGGCGTTTATTTTGCCATTCAAAACCGAAACGGGAAGCAACTGCTCAAAGAGCGGACTGCAAGGATCTTCATTCCTTTTGTATTTGGCATCTTTGGTATCGTTCCCGTATCAGTGTGTCTTTGGCAATTCTATTATCACCGGCCGTTACAATACACTCCTAACCCGGCACATCTGTGGTTCCTGGGAAATATCTTCATCTATGTGATCATGCTGTTGCCGGTTTTCTTTTACCTCAAAAAAAAGCAAGAAGGAAGAATAGCCATTTGGATAAAAAAAAGGTTGAGCAATCCCCTGGGTTTACTTATTGTAACAGCAGCCTTTGTTGTGGAAGTATTACTCGTTAAACCAACTCTTTACGAAATGTATGCAATGACCTGGCACGGATTCTGTTTGGGATTGCTTGCCTTCTTTTTTGGCTTCTGTTTTGTGTTGAGCGGATCTTCTTTCTGGAATATGATGTTGAAATGGCGGTGGCTCTTTTTAACTGCCGCCGTTTTATTATATACATACCGCTTGCTGCAGTTTCAAATGAAAGTGCCGGATACATTGTTGGTCATTGAATCCAATTGCTGGATATTTTCTGTTTTTGCATTTGGATATAAATATTTAAACAGGCCCGGCAAGGCATTGCAATATTTAAGCAGGGCTGCCTACCCCATTTACATCATTCACATGATCTTCCTTTTCGGGGCATCGCTGCTGGTATTTCCATGGAATATTGATGTTCACTTAAAATTCATCCTGGTTTTGTCGCTCACCATAGGAGGATGCTTTGTTTTTTATGAATTTATCATAAGAAGAATAAGCATCATCAGGCCTTTATTCGGATTGAAAATCAATAAGGCTTCTTAACTTTAACCAACTAACCAGCAGAAATACCTAATCTATTAACCAGCACAAAAAAATTCAATGGATCATAAGGCCAGGTCGATACGCCCATTCATTGGCGCAGCCAACTTTGAACTGTCGAGAAATTTTTACCTTGACCTGGGTTTCCAGGAAAACATCCTGTCAAGCAACATGTCTTATTTCAAAACAGGAGGAACGGGATTTTATTTACAGGATGCTTATGTAAAAGACTGGGTCGACAATAGCATGATCTTTTTAGAAGTAGACGATGTAAACAGGTTCTGGAAGGAGCTTTTGGCTTTAGACCTCACTTCCAAATATAAAGATGTACGGTTAACCCCCATCCGGCATCTCGATTGGGGCCGGGAATGTTTTGTACACGACCCGTCGGGGATCCTTTGGCACTTTGGAGAATTTAATCACTCTTCTTAGTTACTGCCACAGCAACTTTGCCATAACAGTAAATAAACAGGAACAAAGACACTAACCCAAAGACCTGCCTGATAAGATCCCGCCTCATCCAGGTGTTGAGCATGGCTTTAAGTTCCTGTTCAGGAATATTCATGTCCGGGTGGCCCATATAAGTAAGCAGGAAGGGAGCGAAATAAGCGAAAGTGCTTACCATAATCAGCAGAAAGCAAACATGAGCAATATAGAGAAGCGCTTTGTTCTTCATCTGAATTTTAAAACCCGTAATTAAAATTACCAGCCACAGCACGGTCATCAGCGGGCTGAGGATGGGAAAATAATGAATACCCCAGTTATAATTTCTGAACAGGGAAATATCCTCTTTCCAGTAAGGAGCGATGGAAATGGTCTGGTAACAGGCAGCGCCTACTACCAGCGCCATCACCAGCAGGAATAATAGGTAAGTGAAGCGGAAAATTTTTGTTATCATGGCTATACTTTCGCACAAAGATATTTGCCGGGTATTTCCGGGAAACCGTGAAAGTGATGGATTGCAGTTTACTGCAGATCTATTGTGTTTATGGCAGAACTGACTGCAACGGAGATTCAGTGTAAAAAAGGAAAAACCTTCATTTCTGAAGGTTTTCACAGGAAAAGCAATTCATTGCGATGAACCGTTTATGCACACAAACGGGTCATCAGTTTTCAACAGGACAGGATCGGTGAGTTTTGGTCGTTTGGATATTTGGATCTTTTACAACACAAAGATGCATACCTGCTGGAGAATTATTTGTAAACGGGTTTGGAGAAATGCTGTAGCTTTTTTACGATAAATTCCCACAACCCTTTCGGGTTTTGGCCATAATAAAACGGCCTGGCCAACTACCCGGCAGGCACAGGAAATTATACCCAGGCCTTGTATTTCTTTCTATTAACTTCATACAGATCATTGCCATGGCTGATTTCAGTCATGAGATACCGGCATTTATCCATTTACTTTTAGTGTTGGTAAAACAGGAACGCAATGAGGCATATCCTTCTTTATTCAACCCTTTTACTTGCTGCCGGTCTCCGGGCACAGACCGCAAAAGAAATAGTGCAGAAAGCCGATGATAAAATGAGGGGCACTACTATGCAGGCAGAAATGATCATTAAAACCATTCGCCCTGCCTGGACAAGGGAGATGCAGTGCAGAACCTGGATGAAGGGGAATAACCTGGCCATGATCCTTATCCAGTCTCCGGCAAAAGATAAAGGCATCTCGTTCTTAAAAAGGAAAAAGGAAGTGTGGAACTGGATGCCTTCCCTGGAACGTACCATCAAGCTGCCTCCCTCTATGATGACGCAGAGCTGGATGGGTACCGACTTCACCAATGACGACCTGGTAAAGGAATCATCGGTGGTGGATGACTACGACCACAGCATTGCCGGTGATACCACCATTGACAGCAGGAACTGTTATATCATACAGATGATCCCCAAACCCCAGGCTGCTGTGGTGTGGAGCAAAGTAATTGTATGTATTGATAAGACAGATTTCCTGGAACTGCACAGCCGCTTTTATGATGAGGATGGCCAACTCATCAATACCATGAACTGTTACGATATAAAACGCATGCACGACCGCATCATCCCCACCCGTTTTGAGATGATACCCGCTGATAAGAAAGGACAGAAAACAGAGATGATCTATAAAAACATTCAGTACAACAAACCCATTGACGACAGTTTTTTTTCCGTGGAAAAAATGAAAACACTCAATTGATATGTGGCTGATAAAAATGGCATGGAAAAACATGTGGCGTAACCGCACCCGTACCGCCATTACCATGGCGGCCATTTTCTTTGCCGTCATCTTATCAGTTATAGCCAGCAGCCTCAAAGACGGCATCTTCGATAACCTTGTTAAGAACGTGGTAAGTTTTTATACCGGTTATGTGCAGGTTCATAAGCAGGGTTATTGGGAGGAGCAGATACTCGACAACAGTATTGAATCATCTGCTGAAACAGAAAAAAAACTCTTACAGAATAAAAATATTACTGCGGTTACATCCAGGCTGGAGTCTTTCGCCCTTGTGTCCTCTGAAGATATCACCAAGGGTGCCCTTGTAGTGGGCATTGAGCCGGAGAAAGAAGACCGGATCACTTCACTAAAGAGCAAACTCGTTGAGGGTAATTATTTAAAAACCACCGACAAAGCTGTACTGCTGGCAAAGGGACTTGCGGAAAGACTGAAACTAAAAACAGGTGATACCCTTGTATTGATCGGGCAGGGTTATCATGGCGCCACGGCTGCCGGTAAATACAGGATCGCAGGAATCGTCAAATTCGGTTCGCCCGAGTTGAACGACAAAGTTGTTTTCATGCCCTTGCTGCTGGCACAGGATTTTTATGGCGCTTACAATATGATCAGTTCCTATATCCTTTCTCTGCAAAATACCAAAGACCTGCAACCCACCACATCAGCTTTGCGGGCTGTATTGGGAGCAACTTATGAAGTGATGGCCTGGGAAGACATCATTCCCGAAGTGAAACAGCACATTGAAACAGACAACAACAACATGAAATACATACAGGGCATCTTATACATGCTCATCTGTTTCGGCATCTTCGGCACGCTGCTGATGATGATGGTGGAACGGAAATATGAAATGGGTATGCTGGTTGCCATCGGCATGAAAAAAAGCAAACTCATTATCCTGCAGTTGACCGAATCGGTACTCACTGTTCTTTCCGGTTGCCTGCTCGGCATTATGGCCAGCATCCCCCTGGTGTATTTTTTTAACAGGAACCCGCTGAAGATCGGAGGAGAAACGGCCAAAGCCTATGAACGCTTTGGTTTTGAAGCCGTGTTCCCGACTTCCACCGATGCCTCGAATTTTATTTACCAGGGAATGGTAGTGCTGATCATTGGCCTGGTGCTGTCCCTTTATCCTATGTATAAAATAATCCGGCTGAACCCGGTAACAGCAATGAAACGATAAAACAAACAACAATGATCTTTACTATGGCATGGCGGAATATCTGGCGCAATAAAATGCGGAGCATTGTCATCATGCTGTCGCTGGCGCTGGGGCTTTTTGCAGGCATTGCCATGCTGGCCCTTTACAAAGGCATGATGAAAAACCGGGTACGTACCGTTATTGATGCTGAAGTGGGCCACCTGCAGTTGCACGACAGCAGTTTTAAAAAAGATTATGAGTCAAAGTTCATCATTTCGAACGGCGATAATGTATTACGCGTACTTCATGCAATGCCCGAAATAAAACTGGCTTCGCCACGGAGCATCAGCAACGGCATGCTGGCCACGCCTACAGGAAGCTCGGGTGTTCAGATCAATGGCGTGGTACCGGAACCGGAATACGAAGCTTCACAATTGAAAAAAAAGATCATCGAAGGAAAGCCGTTTGATACGGCAAAGAACAACCAGGTGATGATCGGAAAAAAATTAGCTGTAAAAATGAAAGTCAAACCCGGGTCAAAACTGGTGCTTACGTTCACCGACAGTTCGGACAACATTGTGTCGGGAGCTTTCCGGGTAACGGCTGTTTATCAAAGCGACAATACCCCGCTGGATGAACGAAATGTATACGTAACCATGAAAGATATGAATGAACTGCTTACTACCGGCAATGCATTCCAGGAAATTACTGTACTGCTTAAAAAAGACGAAGACGTAAACAACATACAAAAAAGACTGCAACAGAAGTTTCCATCCCTTCAGGTTGAATCCTGGAAAGAGATCTCGCCCGAAACGGATTTCATGGTGAAAACTGTAGACCAGTATTCGTACATCATCATGGTCATCATTATGCTGGCATTGGCCTTTGGCATCATCAACACCATGCTGATGGCCATTCTGGAAAGAACCAGGGAGATCGGCATGATGGTGGCGCTGGGTACCAATAAACTGAAAATATTCTCGCTGGTATTGCTGGAAACATTTTTCCTGACCCTGGCGGGAACACCGGTTGGTATACTGGCCGGCTGGCTCACCACCAATTATTTCAGCAGGCATGGGCTCAATCTTTCGGGCATGGGACGTGAAATGATGAGCAGCTTTGGCTTCGGCACATTGATATACCCGGAATTTCCTGCAGATAAGATAGTTGGCGTGATGCTGATCGTAGCAGGCACAGCCCTTATCTCCTGTTTATTCCCGGCCATAAAAGCATTGAAGCTGCAACCCGTAGAAGCATTAAAAAGATAAACCAAATGTATGAACACCGTAATAGACGCCCACAATGTAAGTAAGGTTTACAACGCCAAAACAATCCCGGTGTATGCCGTGAACAACGTACACCTTCATTTGGAAAGAGGTGAATTCACCGCCCTGGTAGGCCCTTCGGGTTCGGGCAAGACCACGTTGCTGAATATGATCGGCGGACTTGATAAACCCGATGAGGGAAATATATTCATCAATGGGCTCGACATCACCAGACTTTCTGCCAATGAGCTCATTGATTTCCGGCTGAAGAACATTGGATTTGTATTCCAGTCATTCAATTTAATTCCGGTACTCACCGCAAAAGAAAACGTGGAGTTTATCATGCAGTTGCAGAAAATAAACAAGCAAGAAAGGATGCAGCGGGTAAAAACATTGTTCACCCAGATCGGCCTGGATGAGAAATTAAATGAACGCCCTTCAAAACTTTCCGGCGGACAACAGCAGCGGGTGGCCGTTGCAAGGGCGCTTGCATCCAAACCTCAATTTGTGTTGGCAGACGAACCCACTGCAAACCTCGATTCCAAATCGGCTTCCAACCTGCTGGATATAATGGACAAACTGAACCGGGAAGAAAATATCACTTTTCTTTTTTCCACCCACGACCAACGGGTGATCGACCGGGCAAGAAGGGTGATCACATTGGTGGACGGAAGGATTGCAAACGATACGGCTGCCGTTTCCACCAAACACGAAGAAGCAGGCATACTAAAATGAAAAAGCTGGTGCCGATATTATTTTTCTTATCTGCTGCATTGAGTGCCGTGGCACAGGACAGTACCGTCTTACCAAAAAAACTAACCCTCAGCGGCTACATCAAAGACCTGCAAACCCTGGCCTTTGATAAGGATTTTAAAGAGCTTGTTTCAGGTAACCTTATTCACAACCGCATTAACTTAAAATGGAAACCATCGGATAAGTTCACTGCGGTGGCCGAATTCCGGAACCGCCTTTACTGGGGCGAACAGGTAAGAATTACTCCGGGCTTTTCTTCCATGCTGAAAAACAACAATGAATGGGTGAACATGCAGAAGGCATGGGTAAATAACCGGTCGTGGGTATTGCATACTAATACCGAGCGGTTGTATGTTGATTACCGTAACAATAAATTCAACATACGCATGGGGAGGCAGCGTATCAACTGGGGTATTGCAACCACCTGGAACCCCAATGACATTTTTAATACCTATAATTTTCTCGACTTTGATTATGAAGAGCGGCCCGGAGTGGATGGAGCAAAGCTGCAATACATTTTCAAAAATGCAACAGCAGAACTGGCTTACAGCAACACCGGTTCAAAAAACGGAAATATAGCCGCACTGAAATATCATTTCAACAGATGGAATTACGATGTGCAGTTCATAGGCGGCTGGTACAAAGATCATCCCACGATAGGTGCAGGCTGGGCCGGCTATATAAAAGACGCCGGCTTTAAGGGAGAGCTTCAGTATCTTTTCAAAAGCAGGGACTCGGCCGATCACCTCAACATAACAATCGAAGGTGATTACATGTTTAAAAAAGGCTGGTATATGAATGCAGGTTTATTATTCAACAGTGGTGGTTTATACCAGGCTGTACAAAACTGGGATACCATCAGCCTGAAACTTTCACCCGAAAACCCGATGCCGACGAAATGGAATATTCTCATCACAACGGCCAAAGAGATAACGCCCCTGTTATCGGCCAACATAAGTGTGTTGTATGCACCCGGCACTAACCTGCTGATCCTTTTCCCGTCGCTTAAATATAATATGTCTGTCAACCTCGACCTGGACCTGGTATGGCAATCATTCTTTGCAGAGATAAATAATAATTTCGGGGCGGTGAGCAATACCTGTTACCTGAGAATAAAATGGAGTTTTTAAAAACCCGGTAATGAAAAAACATTCCGTATAAACGGGTTTTCACAGCATACTCCTAAATACAGAATGCGCTCACATTAATCCCAATGGAACCGGAAATTTATATAT
>DAOLIP010000020.1:0-43020 GCA_035328475.1 Ferruginibacter sp. | reverse complement strand
GCAAGGATGTGTCCCGATCGGTATCGGGATCCTGGGCACCAGAAAAAGTCCCGCTAATTTATTAGCGGGACTTTTTTTATTATCCTTTTATAAGTAGATAGCCTGGGCTATTACTTTTTCCCAAATGTATTAATGATAGAATCTTCCACATGCGATTTCATCTTTATCACCGAATCCAATTGATCATTGGGAATTGTTGTAGACAGTATGTATTGATTCACTTTCCAGGCATTACCTTGTTTTACCACTACACCCGAACCCCGGCAGATCTTCATCTGGGTGTTCAGTAATTCATCAAACCAGGCAAGGTTACCGGTCTTATCAAAATAAATATTCCGTTCTATTGATGTAAAGCTCCATGCCTTTCCCCTGTCGAAGAAGGGTTTGGCCCAAACCATGAATTGTTTTTTATCCCAGCGTTCGGTTGCATCGGTGCCGGTGAAGATGGCGTCTTCGGTATAAAAATCAAAATAGGCTTTGTAATCCGCTTTTGCCGCTGCCCGGTTAAATGAATCCAGCATGGCACTGATCTGCGTTTTTTCTGTTGCCGTATCAATGACTGCAGGCTTATTTTCCGGTGATGAACAGGCGGTATATGCCAATGACAGAACTGCGAATAAGATCGAAAAATAAATTGCTGATTTTTTCATTGTTGTTTTTTATACTGTTAATATTATTTGTTTACATATTACTGCCCTGGATCTCCTCCCAGTTTCTCGATCGTTTTTTTTGCTGCGGCCAGTCTTGCCTGTTTATTCTTTTCCACCATCTTTTTAATGGCCCACACTTCTGCTCTGTGGTGCAGGGGAACCAGCAAAGCGGCGATACAAACAGAGGCAAGCAGCATCAGTGGCGGTGAATGATGGGTTATTTTGATCAGGAAGGGGTGCAGCAGCAGGCTCAGGAATTCAAATACCAGCAACAAGGCAACCACACCAAAAAAGGCAATGACCTTTTCATTGGTAATAAAACTACGGCTTAGCAGCAGAAATATAATAATGATGATAATAATGCCCAGCGCAAGTAATACGTACTGGATATTCATCTGCCGTCTTTCTTCCGCTTCTTCTTTTTCTTCTGCAAGTTGCTGCTCCCGCAATTGATTTTCAAAAGTGAGTACCTGCGCATGCTGAATGGTTCTTATACTGAACAGGCTGTCGTTGGCCGACTGGTACATCTTTAAATATTTTACCGTACTGTCGCTGTTCTTGCTTTCATAAATACCGGCAAGCAGTTTGGCCGGTTTAATACTCATATTGGAATAGGAAGTGTTTTGTACCGCAGCAATGGCCTTACTGGCATAAGCTACACAGGAATCCTGTTGATTGATGTCGTGGTAATACCGGGCCAGCGCATAATAGGCCTGG
This sequence comes from Ferruginibacter sp., assembly GCA_035328475.1. Taxonomy (GTDB): domain Bacteria; phylum Bacteroidota; class Bacteroidia; order Chitinophagales; family Chitinophagaceae; genus Ferruginibacter. Next base: position 41,653 of record DAOLIP010000020.1, on the reverse strand, counting down.
TTAAGGTATTTGGGAGAGCCCAGTTTGGCGGCATCTTTAATGGCCAGGTCGTAATAGCCGGTAGCCAGCGTTCCATTGCCCAGTTTTCCATGAACCTTACCCAGTTGCAGGCAGATAAAACCTTTCAGGTCTGTAAAATTAAAACGGTTGGTAAGTTCATACGCTCTTTGCGAATACATCAATGCAGAATCCGTTTTGTTCATCGCATTATATACTTCACCCAGGTTCATGAATGCCCAGGTGAGTAACCGGTCGTTCTTTATTCCGGATGCCATTGCCTCTCCAGCATGTAAGAGCCTGAGTGTTTTGGGATAATCTGCCAGGTCTTTGTAATACAGGGCCATATTGACCTTTACAGCGGCCATCAATTCATCATTGTCCGTTTGTTCCGCAATGGCCTGCGCTTTAATAGTATAGTCAAGACCATTGGCAGTATTGCCAAAAGAACGGTATGCATAGCCGATCTCGGTCAACGCCAGTGTTTCGCTGATGGGGTCTTCCAGTTCATGGGCCTGTTGCAATAATTTTTTTGCCAGCTGCATATCCTGTATGGGATCGGTATCCTGTGCAACCGCAAAAAAGTCGAAGATGAGGTTCATGCGGCGGCTGTCGTTCTTTTCAGCTGCAATTTTCAGCAGGAGTGTATCTGCATTTTGTGCATACATATCCAAAAGGGCCGGGAAAAAACAAATAAAAAGAATGATCTTTTTCATACAGGGTTTATTTTCTTTAGCAGTACAGGCAGGTTCTTTTTTACCGGATGAAAGTTACTTTACTGATCTTCCCGTTCTTCACTTCATATACCGCCACGGCATTGAGGGTATTATTGCCCGCCCGTACATTTTCATGGTCTATCACTTTATTGCCGAGTACCATCCGCTTTTTTATTTCGCAATACAGGTTGGGGGTATTGGCAAAGAAACTCTCATACCGCTTCAATGCGTCCATTCCTTTCCCGATGAGCTGGTTGGGGTAATTGTATAATTCTACATCATCACTGTACGTGTCAATAAAGGCTTTGTAATTTCTTGCATTGTATGCATTCAGTTGCCGTTGTACGATGGCTTCGGGAGATTCTTTCAGCAGGCTGTCGGGGTTAATTCGCTTACCGGATTTAAAAACGGATTCAATACTGTTGAGGTGCTGCAGCGATTCCAGGGGATTCTTTTGCAGCAATAACATATCTGCCTGTTTGCCTTTTTCAATACTGCCCCATTGGGTTTCTTTGCCAAAACCAATGGCGGGGTTGATGGTAGAGGCTTTGATTATTTCCGGTATGCTTAACCCGGCTTTTTGCATGGCCTCCAGTTCCTGCAAATAGGAAGAGGCATGAAAGGTACCTATGTTGCCGGCATCGGTTCCACTGGCAATATTCACCCCGGCCTTATAAAGTTTAAGCAGGTTCACATTCTCAAAAGAATCAGACCTGGCTGCTGCAGCGGGGATACCGGTTTTACGCATCGATCTTATTCCAGGAGGTAATTCACTTTCAGGTATTGATTCCGGATCGGTAATGCTGCCATAAGCAAAGGCATTGGCCCAGGCAATATCCTGCGGATGATTATTCAGCTTGCCGGAAAATACCTGGTAATAATCGCCCAGTACGATCAGTGTGGGGATATAAGTTACTTTTTTCTGAACGAGGATTTTTACAAAGTCATCCGGTACCACTTCATCATCGATGCTGTGTACGAGTATGTCGGCGCCGGCTTCCACGGCCAGTTGTGCGGTTTTAAGCTGGGTGGCATGAACAGCCAGTTTCAAGCCATTGGCATGTGTTTTCTCCGCAATGTACTTTACCAGCGGATAATTTTTCTCAGCCGGCATGGCCGGGCTGGCGATATACCATATCTTGATGAAGTCTGGTTTTGATGGAAACATTTTATTGAATAAGGCATCTGCTTCTTCTACGCTGGTGATCTTTATGATCGGCTTATCGGCACCAAACTGTTCCCGGTCAACCATGGAGAACAAGGGGCCGGTAACAAGTATGTTGGGCGACAGGGTTGTTTTACTGATCGAATCCCGGATGGTGAAATTCGCCATTGGTCCGCCCACATCAATGATGGTTGTAATGCCCAGCCTGAGATAGCGGTTCATGTAATCGGCGGCATTGCTGAGCCCGAATGCTTTTTCTTTTTCATAAGGTACTTTACTGCGCAGGTCAACCACATCGGGCCTTGTGTACAATCCACCGGATTGAAAGAAATGGATATGAGCATCTGTCATCCCCGGCATCAGGTATTTACCACTGCCATCAATGGTTTGCGCACCGGCGGGAGTTTTTATCTTATTGGTTGCGCCGATCTGTTCAATCTTATCATTGTTAACAAGCACCGACTGACCCGGGATCACTTTACCCGTCTTTACATCTATCATGTTCACATTGCTGATAAGGGTTTGTTGTGCTGTGAGCAATGTAGAAACGATCATGGCTATGAGGAGGCTGGAATACTTTTTCATATATATCATTTTATTCTTTTACACTGTTTACTTCGATCCAGTAACCATCCATATCCTGGAAAAAGACCTGCTTTATACCATCGGCCCTTATGTTGACAACAGCAGGTGTTCCAGGCCAGTCAGAGAATTTGATCTTCATTTCCCGCAGCCTGCTTACAAAGGCATCAAAGTTTTTTGTTGTAAGGGCAAGATGAACAGCTTTGTTGATGGTAACCGGTTCTTTTATATCCGAAATAAGGTGCAGTTCTTTATCTTCTCCCAACGAAAACCAACGCCTGGCAGGATGGCCTGTGCGGTTTGTAATTTCGGTTAACTGTAAAATTTTTTTATAAAAATCGGCCGAAGCATGCACATCTTTTACAGACAGGGCCATGTGGTTGAAAGTGAAATTGAAAATATCCTGTGCCTGCATCAGTGTACTGCATGTAAGTGCGGTTGCAATAAGTATTATTTTTTTCATTGCTTGTTCTTTTAATGTATCATAAGCGATACATGACTGTTTATTTTACCCGGTTATATTTTTTCAGCACTTCAATAACCAGCTTATGCGGCAAACCATACGCTTTGTTACCATTGATGCCTTCCATGGTTTCAGCCGCCACCATGGCATTGGTGATGGCTTCTTCCGTAGCCTGAACGGTTGCGTCAAACAGGGGATTTATCCAGTCATTAACCAGTTCATCCAGCTTTGTAAAACCTTCCCGTTTAAAAGCAGTTGGGTTGGCAGTAGAAAAAGCAATGAAGATATCGCCGGAGCCATTTTCTCCCCGGCCGCCCATTTTACCCACCCCGATGGGAACCCTTGCCGCAATTCTTTTTAACTGGTGTGGTAATAAAGGAGCATCGGTTGCCACCACTACAATGATGGAGCCATCGCCCGGCTGGTAGGAGGGCGGCGCTTTGAATTCATAGTTCATGGTGTCTTTTAATTCCCTGCCAACAGGTACACCTGCAATGTTGAAATTTCTTTTACCTCCAAAATTTGATTGTACCAGCACACCAACGGTATACGTGGAGTCTTTAAGTTTTACGATCCTTGATGCTGTACCGGTGCCACCTTTAAATCCCAGGCACATCATACCCGTGCCGCCACCTACATTGCCTTCTTTGATGAAACCGCTCTTTGCACTGTCCAACGCTTCGTATGCATTGCTTTCTTTTACATGAAAGCCATAAATGTCATTTAAAAAGCCATCGTATGTTTCCGCAACAACCGGGTAGGTGTACCAGAAATCTTCTTTGTACCAACCTGTCTTTACATACCATTTCAGTACAGCGTCCCTCACCACACCCACGCTGTTGGTATTGGTGATCATGATGGGGCCTTCTAAAAATCCCGATTCGGTGATCCAGGTAGTGCCGGTCATTTCGCCATTGCCATTCAATGAATACCAGTTAGAAAAAACAGGGTTATTGTTACGACCTCTTGGCAGGATGGCGGTAACACCGGTTCGTACCGGTCCTTTGCCACGGATATTTTTTCCGCTGCCGGAAATGATGGTGCTGTAACCCACTTCCACACCGGCTACATCAGTGATGGCATTGAATTTACCGGGTGTGCCGTCAAAGGGAATTCCAATATCTCTTGCTCGTGGTTTTTGGGCAAACAGGTTGCCGCATAACAAAAAGAGAAACAGGATCGGTATTATTTTTTTCATTTAATAAAGATTTACGTGTTACTTAATTTCAAACAGCACCATATTTATTTCTTTATTTCCAGTTGCGGTGAAATAAAAAGAACTGCCTGGCTCTATATATAAATACTTTCCTTTTTTTATTAAAGTTGATCTTTTATGCATCGTATCATAGCAGGTCACTTCATTGCCTGCAACCAGTTGGGCTACTATGGGCCCACGGCCACTGATAACCTGTTTGGTGAGTGATACATTGCTTAAACGGTAAGCAACTGCTTTTTCATTCTCGAACAAAACAGTAAATGGTAAGGGGTTGAGGGGTGTTGCAGGTTTATAAGATGATAGAATTTCTATATCGGTAACATGAAAAGGTACGGTATCGCAATTGCTCACCCGATGTACAAGGGTATCGTTAACAAAAGACCTGTAAGAGGCATTCCCTTCTTTATTTTCAGATGCAGTCCATGCCAGCCCTTTTACCTGGACACAAACCATCGTGCGGGTAAAATAAAGAAAGAGCGATGGGGTGGCATGAATATGGAACAGCGTGGTATCACCCGGATTTATCCATACATCCAGCAAACGTATGTATTGATTTTCCAGAACCTTGTGATGCCTTGGCTCTTCACGTACGGGTACCTGCGCTGTTAATGCAGTTGAGCTGAATAATAGCACCGCAAACAAGAACAGTATTTTCTTTTTCATTTATCCCGGTTGGTTTGTTTTTTAACCAGTACCATCAGTTGTTCGGCATTTGTTACACAGCCGGTTAAAGCAGGGGCAGCAATTGCTGCTGCCCCGTATAAAATTATTTTGCATCCTGGTTATAGATCTCCCGGATACACAGGTATTTTCCATCCACATTTTTGAATATGGCAAAATATTTACCGCCACCCACTGCTTTGCCGGCAGCGTCTTTGTAAGTTGTTTTTCCTACTTCGGTAACTACATCGCCCTGGGCATATACGTCCTGGGTTTCAAAAGCAACGCTGGCATATTTGGAAGGTTTTGCAAAATCGGCTTCCATCTTTTTCTGAATGGCTGCTTTGCCAACTAAGGCTGGCTCACCATCGGGCATGCTCACGGCATCATCGGCATACATGGCCACCAATGTCTTTACGTCTTTGGCATTTTGTGCGGCAGCCCAAGCCGCTTCTACTGTTTGTATATCAGCCTTGATCTTTGCCAGGTCGGGTTTGGCAGGTTCAGCTACAGCAGCAGCGGCGGGTGCAGCAGCTGTTTCCTGTTTGGCTGCTTCCTGGCAGGAAGCAAATAGCAATACACATGCTGTAAATGCGGGGAAAAGAATCTTTTTTTTCATTTTGATTGTTTTATGATGAATAATAAAAAAACATTTTATGCCAGGCTATAAATAACTCAGCCACCATTTTTCTTTGTGGTTCATCTTATACCGGTCGTACCATTTGCACAATGGGTATAAAGCGATCACCACAGCGATCCAGATCATATAAATAATACCCAGCTCAAACCCTTCACCGGGCACTACAAATTTGAACGGGAAATTGGGAACGCCTTCGAGGCCCTGCGTAAAACTATGCCCCCTTGATACGTATACGATCACTGCAATGATGTGCAATAAATAAAAGTGCAGGATATAATAAAAGAAGGGAACCCTTCCATACACCGACACGATCTTTGCGATGGTACCCGATGCATTCTTTACCAGCGCCATAAATATCAATGCCGGCCCGATGGTGGCACACATGAATAATAAGGACGGCGGGTACTTCTGTACATTCATAAATGATAGAAATGTGCGGAAGCCGTCTTTCTGCCGGCTCCAGCCAAGTGGATCGCCATAGATGTCTGTTGCCCGTAATGCGATAAAGAACAGCAAAGCACCAATACCCATCCATAATAATATCTTATTTCTTTTTTCCACTTCTATATCACTGAATATTTTTCCGCAGCAATAACCCAGCATCATCAAACCACTCCAGGAAAGAAAAGGATAAAAGATGCCGAGTGCATGATTTCCCCAAAGCGGTACAAATCCCGGGCGGTGAAGGAACTGCCACCATACCGGGAAACTGGTACGGCCCACTTCGGCAAAGTCGATGGCATTATGGCCGAACACGATAAGGAGACCGAGCAGCAGGGTAAGAAGGAAAGGCAGCCAGATAACCAGTCCCAATATTACCATGCTGATGCCAATAGACCAGATGGTTTGCAGGGCAAACATGTCAAAATGAATATCTGCAAATATTCCAAAGCTTACAACGGTCACTTCTATCAGTATCAGCCAAAGTCCACGGGTAATTAAAAAACGGCTGAGTTCTTTTTTGCTCTTTCGCCTGCTTTGCAGCCAGGCAGAAGTGCCGGCTAAAAAAACAAAGGTGGGTGCACAGAAATGGGTGATCCACCGGGTGAAGTATAAGAGTGGAGTAGTGGTTGCCGGATCCAGCGGATCACCGGTGAATGCTCCTTTGTGAAAGAAGTCACGGGTATGATCCAGTGCCATGATGATCATCACCAGTCCACGAAGCAGGTCGATGGATTCGATACGCCGCTGATTCAGGTTGAATGCTCTTTGCATCGGTTTTTATTTTTTATTGACCATGTTTATAGGTAGCTCAGCCACCATTTTTCTTTATGTGATTGTTTATAGCGGTCGTACCATCTGCATAAAGGAAATAAAGCCACTACAATGCCGATCCAGACAAGATAAACCACGCTTAACGAAAAACCGTATCCCTTCAATGTCTGCGTGAACCAGAGCGGCTCTTTTAATATCCACAATTTCCAGCTGTAGCTGGTAAATAACTCAGAGGCGAAAATGGTTAAAAGGTGAACCAGGTAAATATGCAGCAGGTAATAAAACATGGGCACCCTGCCGTAAACCGAAATGACCCTCGATACAGCTCCCTTTGCATTTTCTGTAAAGGCAAGAAAAAGAATGGCTGGCCCCAGGGTCATTAACGTGTATAATAAAGAGGGAGGATATTTGGTTGCTTTAATAAAAGACAGGAACGTATAGAATGGGGCCGACTGGCTGCTCCAGTGTGAAGGATCGCCGTATATATTTATGAAACGGATCACGATGAACAACCCAATGGCCGAAAGACCGATCGTCAGTAACCATTTCTTTCTTTTCTCCGGGCTGAATGAAGGTGTGTACAAAATGCCAAAGCAATAGCCCAATGCGATCATACCTATCCAGGGTAATACCGGGTATCCCACCAGTACATTGTGGCCCTGCCAGGAGAAGAAACCCATCTCATGCAGTAACGACCATCCGAAAGCAGGCGGGGTATTGCCGGGCACATGTATATTATCAAGCAGGTTGTGGCCTGCTACCAAAACAAACCCGATCGCCAATATATATTTTACAGGTAAATAAATGAGACCGGCCAGTGTGATCATGCTTATGCCCAGTGCCCAGATGGTAATAAAATAAATATTGGTGAACAGGATATCAAAATTCCATCCAAAGTTTACCACCACCAGTTCGAGGAAGATGAGCCACAAACCACGGGTGAATAAGAACCATGATAACTCCTTTTTGGTTTTACGGCGACTCATGAAACTGGCTGAAGTTCCTGCCAGGAACATGAATACGGGGGCGCAAAAATGGGTGATCCACCGGGTAAAGAAGATGGCGCCGTTGGTCTTATCCAGGTCCAGCGGATCGAACATAAAAGAATCGGCATGAAAATAATCCCGTACATGGTCCAGGGCCATGATGATCATGACGAGGCCACGGAGCAGGTCGATGGATTCAATTCTTTTTGAGGCAGTGAGTGATGCTTGCATGATATATGCTTTATTCAAGGTGATATTCTTCTTTTAAAAATTTAATTATGTTCTTTGCTTTTTCATTCAGCAGTTTCAGCCTGGTTGAAATAATGATATTGCTTCCCTTGATCTGGTTGATACAGAAGGCGAGGTCTTGTTGCACGGATGGATCGTAAGACCGTAATGGCGGATTACCGGCCGGCTTGTTTACGTTATTGAATTCATCCAGCATTTTATCAAAAACAAAAGGGTTGAACATGTGGTTTAGCACGGGATCAACAGCCCTTCGCTCAATACGGTCATCCTCCTGGTTTTGGAGAATAATATCAACGAGTTTTTGATAAGAAATGATACTGTCGGCCGCTTCCTCATTTCTTATCAGCCGCATCGACCCCGAGTATTTTAATTGTGTAATGGTTCGGTCGTTGCTTTGAAAACGTGATGTTCGTATCAGGAGCCTTCCCAGGTAATAGAGTTCGTTTTCATAACCTTTTATTTTCTGTTCACTTAACAGATATGTCAACGAATCCAATTGCTCCCTCTTTTTTTTCCTGGAAACTAAATTTGCATTTATAGCTGCTGTATCAATCTTCAGATCCTCAATGAATGTTTGAATGAATTTCTTCTCCCGGTCTCTTTCAATTTTATGCTCCAATTGATATTCTGCGAGGAAGCCACAGAACACGGCCAGGAACAGCATTAAGAATTCCCAGAAATAATCTTTCCAGGTTTTCTTTCCGTGGGCGGGGTGGGTGTGGTGATGGACTTCCATGTCTGCTTCAGTTTGAGGTTCTTCTATTCCAGGCATAAGCATCTCTTCTGAAGAGGTTATTTCTTCAGATTTTTTTTCCGGCTGATCTTCCGGTTCTGTATTTTTATTTTCCTCACTCATGTTATTTCTTAAAATACCTGTATAAAAATGCTGCGGCAAACCCAACGGTTAAGTAAATGATAAACCTTATTAACCGCTGTTTCATATGGATGCTGTTTTTCTGAACGGCTGCCATTTCTTATACGTGGCGCTCCGCCATATCCATTCCACAGGCCCGTAATTAAAGTACCTGAGCCAGATGGTACTGATGATCACCTGAACAATGAACACGGCTATCCCGAAGAGCGTATAATATACGGGACCTACCTTCCCGGTATAACCAAGCCCGGCCCCCAGGAAAACAAAATTGCCGATGAGCGACTGCATTATATAATTGCTGAAGGCCATCTTGCCTACCGGGGCCAGTACCGATAATATTTTTTTACCGGCAGCAGACTGAAAACTTAACATGAACAATCCCACATAAGCCATTGCCAGCGGAGCCACACCCAATGCATAGGCAATGGTCTGATAAAGGCCCTTTATCTTCAGGTCCCAGTAATCGGCCATGAAATAACTCATGTAGCGGGCTAAGTAAAAATTGGCAGGAAGGCCAATGATCAGTCCGAGGCCAATCACCCAATAGATGATCTTTTTATGTTGGGCAATGTTCTTATAAAAATCCGAGCGGCCTAAAGCATACCCGATGAGGAACATGCCAAGCACCTTGGGTACCCGGCTCACAAAGAATAAATAACCGTAGCGGTAAAAAAAACCGGCGAGGTTGCTTTTAAATATGTCCCACCAGTTGGCGGTCTTTGCAAAGGCCCTGTACGTTTCTTCGCTGTTCACTCCGGTAAGTAATGTCTCTAACTTTTGCCCGGTACCGAATAAAATGCCCGCCGGTGCATTCAGCCATTGCCAGTACGACTTGGCGGCATACAAAGCAATGGGCAATAAGACCAGGCAGGTACCGGTTATAACAAGTGTTTTGTTGGATAATTTCCTGAAGGGCAGCAACAGGAAACCAAGTAAGGCATAAAAGAAAACGATATCTCCCGGCCATATCATTAAGTGAACGGCGCCCAGCAGCAGCATGAACAGCAGTCTTCTTTTTATTGTAGGCAAAGCATTGATGTCTTTTGCCGCTGCCCGTTTAAGTTGCAGTGCAATGCCCCATCCGAATAATAAACTGAAGATGGAATAGAATTTTCCTTCAATAAACATATGGTGGAGGAAACTCATTTTATGGTCCCAGCCTTCCACTAAAAAGGGACCGGTTAAATGAGCGTTCTCATTGTAGCCGGTGAACCCGGCACCCAGGTTGGCAATATAAATACCCAGGATGGCAAAGCCCCTGAGCACATCCATAAAAATTTCTCTTTCATTGGTCTGAACCGGGGATAGCATTTGCATGACAGTAGTTGGTTAAAGGCTGATCGTTGGAATCATCCTGCGATGGAAGAGGGAGCAAGGCCGTCAGTATTACATGGGGTGGGGAAAGATAGCCGGCTGCCCGGCAGGAACTATCTCTAAAGAAACAAATTTTACGGCATACTGCAAAGCAAAAGATTAGATGTCAAGGGAATAACATCCGTTAGCCGCTTCTTGTATGCTTTGCTTACCTTAGTTGATAAGTAAATATTTCACTCAAACAACTGTTATATGAAAAGTACAATAAAGTTGCTGTTCGTGGTTTGCCTGTTGCAGGCCAACATCGCTTTCTCTCAAAGTAAAGACTCGCTGATGGTGGCGGCCATCATCAAAGAAGCCACTGAAAATTCGCAATTAGAGAACCTGGCCAATGAATTACTCAACGGCATTGGTCCACGTTTGGTGGGTTCGCCAAAGATGCAGCAGGCGCACGACTGGGCGGTGGCTAATTATACTTCCTGGGGTATTACTGCACGCAATGAAAAATGGGGCGAATGGCGGGGATGGGAACGGGGTGTTACGCATATTGATATGGTATCGCCCTGGATAAAAACACTGGAAGGAACACAACTGGCCTGGTGCCCTAATACCGGTGGTAAATCAATTACTGCAGAACTCATCATCATACCCGACCTGGCAGATTCTACCGCCTTCCAGGCATGGTTACCCAATGTGAAAGGAAAATTTGTGATGATTTCGATGAAACAACCCACCGGCCGGCCCGATTATAACTGGGAGGAATTCGGTACCAGGGAATCGGTGGAGAAGATGAAGAAAGACCGTACTGCCCAGCAGGAAGCATGGCGTAAACGAATCAGTAAAACAGGGTTGAACAATACAAACCTGGCATTGGCACTGGAAAAAGCAGGTGCAGTGGGTATCGTTGGTTCCAACTGGTCGGCAGGCTTTGGCGTAAATAAGATATTTGATGCCAAAACAAAGAAGATACCTACTGTAGATATCGCATTGGAAGATTACGGACTGCTGTATCGTTTGGTTGAATCGGGTAAGAACCCGAAGATCAGCGTTCGTGCCGATTCAAAAGAACTGGGCATGATGCCTACGTATAATACCGTGGCAGAGATGAAGGGAAAAGAAAAGCCGGAAGAGTATGTGATGATGTCGGCGCATTTCGATTCCTGGGATGGAGGCACCGGCGCTACCGATAACGGAACCGGAACATTGGTAATGATGGAAGCGATGCGGATATTGAAAAAGCTATACGCCGATCCCAAGCGTACCATCTTAGTTGGTCATTGGGGAAGTGAAGAACAGGGATTGAATGGATCAAGGGCCTTTGTGGAAGATCATCCCGATATCATAAAGAACATGCAGGCTTTGTTCAACCAGGATAACGGAACAGGAAGAGTGGTTACCATTGGTGGTGCAGGATTTTTGCATTCCTACGATTATATCGGCCGCTGGCTGGCCAGGGTGCCGGCTAATTATAAACAGGCGCTGGAAACAAGATTCCCGGGATCACCTGCAGGTGGCGGGTCTGACAATGCTTCCTTTGTGGCAGCCGGTGTGCCTGCTTTCAGCCTCAGTTCAAACAGTTGGTTGTACGGAAGTTATACCTGGCATACCAACCGGGATACTTACGACAAAATTGTTTTTGATGATGTACGCAACAACGCCATCCTTACAGCCATACTGGTTTATATGGCTTGTGAAGATGCAGCCAAAACGCAACGGGATAAAATTGTATTGCCTGCCAATCAACGTACGGGTGAACCGGGTAAATGGCCTGAGCAACGTTCGCCGACAAGAAAGGGTGGGGTAGAGTAAGGATGTTTTGAACCACATAGAAACATAGTCTATGTGGTTCAATCTTTTTTATTCAGATAATCCCTGCTGTTTAAGAAAAGACAATTTATCCCAATAGCCCCGCTGAAAGATTATCTTATCATGCACGATGTGAAAGAAACCACAACCTCTTAATCCCAGCGGGTCTCTCCATTCCAGCATGGCCCATTCGCCGTCCTGGAAAATATTTTCGGGAATGCATACCATGGTGGCCCGGGCAAATTCTGTTTCAAACATTTGTTTAATGGCTTCCTTTCCAACAAGCGGATCGGCAACCACCTGGTGATTGATGGCATCATCGGCATAAAAGGCAGCGAGGGCTTCTGCGTCTGCTTTGTTAAATACGTCCACCCATTTTTTTACCAGTTCTCTTGGTTCCATTCGCATGTTATTTTGAAAGACAGCACGATCTATGCTGTTGTATATAACTTATTCCGGTTACTAAAGAAACGGAATTTTACTTAGAATCAGAAGCGGGAATTCCCCCTTTTCAGCCCGAAAACTTAACTTAGATTCATGAAGTACATACCGGTTCAGGTTGTCATTCTTTTGATCAGCCTAGTATTTTTCTATTCTTGTGAGAACAATTCTTCAAAAGGAGATTTTTCTGTGAATGCCCCCAAAGGCTGGATAAGACAAGATACCCTTTCGGATGACGGGACCAAACGGGTGGAATTTACAGCGCCTTTTGAAGAAGGCTACAGCGGTTTTATTGAGAACATATCTGTTTCCATCATACATACCCCCATGAGTATTGCCCGATACAGCAAGGCGTTGGTAAATGAAGTAAAAGAGTTAACGGTATTTTACGAGGAAAAGGGAAAAGGAGAGCAACTGGTAAACGGATCAAAGATGAAATGGATCCAGATGCTGGTACTGTTTAAAAGTTCAACCAATGATGAGAAGAAGGAGCAGAGGATATACTTTGCAAAGGGCAGGGACAATATCTATATGATCGTTTGCACGGCAAAAAAAGACGGCATTGTGCTGATGCAAGATGAAATAAAACAGGTGGTTAATTCATTGCGTATCATCAACGATTAAGTTGATTCCAAAAATTGCTATGCTTCTTTATGTCCCACATACCTTCTCCATTTTTCAATTACCGCATGCATATCTTCAGGTAACTCCGCTTCAAAATGTACCGGTTTTTGTGTGGCCGGGTGTATAAAGCCAAGTTCTCTGGCGTGTAGTGCATGTCGTGGGCACAGCGCAAAACCATTATCTACAAACTGTTTGTATTTGGTAAATACGGTTCCTTTAACAATGCGGTCGCCGCCATAAAACTCATCATTGAACAGCGGGTGGCCGATCAGTTGCATGTGTACCCGTATCTGGTGCGTACGCCCGGTTTCGAGCCTGCACTCAACCAGCGTTACATAATTCAATCGTTCCAGTACCTTATAGTGCGTGATTGCATCTTTACCATGATCGCCATCGGGATAAGCCGTAAACAATTTCCGGAAACGCTGGTGCCTCCCTACGTGCGCTGCGATGGTGCCCTGGTCTTTTTCCACATCACCCCAAACCAGGGCAATGTACCGGCGGTGTACAGTATGATTGAAGAACTGTTTGGCAAGATGCGTCATGGCCTTTTGTGTTTTAGCCATCACCAGCAGTCCGCTGGTATTTTTATCAATGCGGTGTACCAGTCCAAAACGGGGCAGCGTATTCTCATCCAGGTTGGGATCCTGTTGTTTTAAATGAAAGGCCACGGCATTAATCAAAGTGCCATTGGGGTTTCCGCTGCCGGGATGTACCACCATGCCTGCCGCTTTGTTGATGATCAGGATGGACTCATCTTCATATGCTATGTTTAAGGGAATGTCCTGGGGAATAATATCGCTGCTTTCGGGCGAACGGCTGTCGAATACCACAATCTTATCCTTCGGCTTAACTTTATAGTTGGTCTTTACCGGCTTTTCATTTACCAGCACCATTTCGTTATCAATGGCCTGTTGAATCTTATTCCGGGTGGCGCCTTCTATCCGGGTCATCAGGAATTTATCAATGCGCAGGGGTTCCTGGCCTTTGTCGATGATAAGGGTCAGTCTTTCGTACAGTTCTTCGGAGTCGCTAATTTCTATTTCTTCTTCAGTCATGGCGGTCATTGGGTCATTGGTCATTTTAGTTCTTGCAAAGTTGAATTCTTTTCAATGACTCAATGACCAATGACTTGTTTTATCTTTGCAAATTAAAACATTGCAGTGGATAAGCAGACAGTGATATTTAAAGACCTGGGCATTATTGAATATAAAGAAGCCTGGGATCAGCAGGAGGCGTTGTTGCAGGGGAACGTAAAGATCAAGTCGGCCATGCGTATTGAGCAGGAAGCTGTAGTCAATGGTCATTCGTCGTTGCGCAATGAACTTACAACCTCAAACTTACAACCTCAAACTTCAAACCTAGAACCTCAAACCACCCACTACTTCCTCCTCTGCGAGCATCCACCGGTATACACACTCGGCAAAAGTGGTAAGAAAGAGAACGTGCTGATGAGTGATGAAGAACTGGCGGAGAACAATATCGCTTTCTTCCATACCAACCGGGGAGGAGATATCACTTTTCACGGGTTGCAGCAGATCGTTGGGTATCCTATTCTAGACCTTGAAAAATACACGACTGATATCGGAAAGTATTTACGTAACCTCGAAGAAGTGATCATTTTAACCATTGCTGAGTATGGCATTAAGGGAGAAAGAAGCAACGGAGAAACGGGGGTTTGGATAGATGCCGGCATTCCCGGAAGGGAAAGAAAGATATGTGCCATTGGCGTACGTTGCAGCCGCTGGATCACCATGCACGGATTTGCATTAAATGTAAATACCGACCTGGGATATTTTAATAACATCATTCCCTGCGGCATACAGAATAAGCAGGTTACTTCCGTAGAAAGGGAACTGGGGCGTACAGTGAATTATACCGAAGCCAAAGAAAAAGTAAAGCGGAATTTTGAAAAAGTGTTTGATTCTGTTTTAAGTGATTGATCAGTTCCTCCCATCCCTTGGGATAAAGAATTTATTCTTCTCGATCATTCTGCCGTTCTCAAACAATTCAAAGTAGAACCATCCCGAGTGAAGGAAATTCACTTTCTCCACAATGAGAAAGTTCTCTCTTATCCGGTTCAGTTCAAACAGGAATTTATCTCCTTCATCAAAGAACTTAACGCTGTATTTCCTGTTATCGGCGTTTTTCAGGCTTATTACCAGGTTATTGTCCCTGGCTATGTAAATGCGGCGGCTGGGATAGCCGGTGGCGTCATCTTTTGCGGAAGGATCTTCCCCTTCTTCAACTTGAGGTGCAGCCTCTTTTTTGGCTTTGCTGTTCTTTGTCACCGGTTCTTTTCCTTTCTTGCCTTTTTTTGAAACAGGGATTGTATTCTCTTTTTCCGCAGGATCTGTTTTCTTACCAATGACTGCCCCGGGTTCTTTTTTTGTTTCTTTCAGCGGCTGCCGTGTTAAATCTGCTTTTTTGAAAGGATCAATCACCGTTTCCTGTGTAAATAGCGGCTGAGGCGGGGGTATGTCCTTTACAGGCCTGGCTGCTTCGGTAAAAATATAATCGCCTCCTTCAAAAGAAATAAAAAGGCGGTAGTACATTTTATTATAGGGTGGCGCTTCGTCTACAAAGCCATTCTCTGCATTCTGCGGGGTAAGCACCGAGCCTATCGTAGAGAAATTCTTTAAGCTGTCGAAAGACCGTTGGATATTGAGGTTTTTAATTTCAAGCGGGTACTGGTTGCGCCAGCTGATGATGATCTTGCCGCTGAAATTCTTTACCGTAATGGAGGGTAATATCTCCTGGGCAGAAAGTTTGCCGGCAGAAATAACAAAGGCCAGTAAGTAAAAAATCTTACGCATAGGCAGTTAACGAACGTATTGCAATTATGTTTTGCATAACAAATATAAGCACTGTAATAATCAGAAGGTTAATGTATTTGCGGGTAAGGAAAGATTTCCCTGCAGGCCGCCTGTATGCAGGCAAATAATATTACTGCCCCGGGGAAAAAGATCATTCTTAATACGGTCGGTTACAGCATACAGCATTTTAGCCGTGTACACAAAGTCGAGCGGCAGTTGGTATTGCTGCCAGCATTGGTTCATAAATTGAATGAGTTCACCCGTCTTCTTTGCATAGCCGCCAAAATGATAGCCGGTAAGTAATTCTAAATTGCCGGGCAATGTTTTATACCCGGTAAGATGAGTGATCCTTTCTTCCATATCGGAGATGCCTTTGAGCACCGGGATGCCGGTAATTTTTTGCGAAGCCCCTGCGCCCAGCAACAAACCTGCAAGCGTACTGGCAGTACCCATGGCCGTACATATATGTGTATACTCATCGCCGAGCAACTGCATGATCAGTGCCGCTCCTTTGGCCCCAAGCGGATGATAACCGCCTTCCGGCACAACCGTACATTCGCCAAATTCATCCAGCAGTGAGTGAACCAGGGCCGTATCTTCCTTTCCGGCGTATTGGTTACGTGAAATGAATTTTAAATGCATGCCATCATGGATGCATTGCTGCAGGGTATGAGAAAGCGTTGCCGGCTCTTCGCCACGTACAATGCCGATGCTTTTTAATCCCAGTACCGAGCAGGCATAAGCAGTTGCTGCCAGGTGATTGGAGTAAGCGCCACCAAAACTAAGGATGGTTTTATGCGAAGACTGCAACGCTTCCTGTAAAAAATAATGAAGTTTGAACAGTTTATTACCCGATACCACGGGGTGTATCTTATCGAGCCGCAATACCGAAACGCTGACCTGCTTTTTATAGAAGAGATCGTTTTTCAGCGGATCAATACCTGCATTTGAAATATCAAAAAGCATTTTGCTGATAACTTGACGGTTTATATTATTTTCGCAATTCAAAATTCAGCGATCAATTTAAACCTTTTAATTTTCTTTATACATGCAGCCAACTCTTTTGATCTTAGCCGCAGGAATGGCCAGCCGTTACGGCAGTATGAAACAGGTGCAGGGATTTGGTCCTGCCGGTGAAACAATCATGGATTATTCCATCTACGATGCCATCCGGGCCGGGTTTGGAAAAGTGGTGTTCATCATCCGCCGGGATTTTGCCGACGACTTTAAAGCAAAGTTTGAACCCAAACTGAAAGGAAAAATAAAAACGGAATATGTTTACCAGGAAATGGATTCTTACCTGGGTGATCTGAAAGCACCGGCTGAAAGAACCAAGCCCTGGGGAACCGGCCATGCGGTGCTTTGTGCCAAGGACATGATCAAAGAACCCTTTGCAGTGATCAATGCCGATGATTTTTACGGAAAGGATTCTTTTGTAAAAGCGGCTGATTTTCTTAATAACAAATGCAGTGAGAAACAATATGCCATCATTGGCTATGAACTGGCCAAAACATTAAGCGACCACGGAACCGTAAGCCGTGGTGTTTGCCAGGTAGATAATAAAAACAACCTTGTCAGCATTAAGGAACGCACCAAGATATACCGGGAGAATGGCAACATTGTTTACGAGGACGAAGCAGGCAAACATACGGTGCCTTCCGATTCCAGCGTATCCATGAACTTCTGGTGTTTTCACCAGAACCTGTTCCCCTTCACGGAGCAATTGTTCCTGGATTTTGTGAAAGAGAACTATGCCAATATTAAGTCGGAGTTCTTTATACCCTTAATGGCCGAAGACTTTATGCAAAATCACAACGGGCATATCAGTGTGATACCTACTTCCTCAAAATGGTTTGGGGTTACGTATAAGGAAGATGCGCCGGTTGTAAAGGCAAGTGTTGATAAACTGGTGGCCAGCGGAGAGTATCCGCCTTCATTGTGGTCGTAATATCTTACCATAAAAAAAGCTGTTGTGATCAACAGCTTTTTTATAAGTTCCCAGGGAGGGTATATTAATTTCCAACCACCATAAATACGAATTCTTCCATTTTCTTCACCTGTTGTTCTCTTTCCATTCCTTTTAATACCGGGTTGGTGGGCAATTTAATATTGTTGGTATCTGCGTCTTTTTTAGCAGCGTCAAGAAGTTTATAGATATTCTTTGATTTGGCGGCAAACACCACACCATCTGCATCCGAATTCCTGGAAGTGATGATGCCGATGATCTCTCCGTTCTTGTTCAGCACAGGCCCGCCGCTGTTGCCCGGGTTAACGGAAACAGAAAGCTGGTAAGCAGTTGAATCACCTTCATCACCTGATTTGGCACTTACATAACCTTGTCCGTAAACGATCTCGTTCCTGGGGTAACCCAGGGTAAATATCTGTTCTCCCAGATCAGCGGGGCTTTTCTTTATAGAATACGGCAGGTTGAATATCGTTTTAAACGAAGTATCAATAATCTTAAGAATAGCCAGATCGGTATTAGGGTCTGTACTCAATGTAATAGCCCTGAAATATTCTCCCTTGTTGTTTTGAACATAGATCGTCTTCATCCGGTTAACAACGTGGGCATTGGTAACAATGAATCCCCTTCCATCAATTAAAAAACCGGTAGCCCTGTAGTCGGGCGTTGGTGCAATGGGAAGTTTTTTTGAAGGCTGGCCTGATTCTACCTGTTGTTTGAATGTTTCAAGTTTATTATCCGTGCTTCTTACTTTATTATCAATGATGGCTACCAGGTCTTCTTTGTTTGTATCTGTTACTTTCTTGGTATAGGCAATGATCAAACCGGCTGTGGTAACAGACATGATGCCTGCAATGCTGGCTGCAACCACAATACTGCGTTTGTATTTCTTCCACATGAACACCACTTTGGCCTTGCCGTTCAGTTGCGATCTATTGATAAGTCCTTCTTCCAGCATTTTGCTTTCTATTTCGTACAAGGAATGCTTATATGCTTTGATGCCTGATTGTTTTTCCAGCTCATGAAATAAAAAGGTATGTTCTACCACCATTTGATCAACGGCGGGATCTTTTTTGCGGATCTCCTCAAAAAAGACTTTTTCCTGGGCAGGCATTTCGCCTTTCAGGTATCGCTCCACTGTTTCTATAAGTAAAACTTCATCCATGGTCACTGTCCGTTTTTATACTGTGCAAAAAATAATTTCTTTAACCTCAACAGGCATTTATATTTCTGGGTCTTTGCATTGTCGGCATTGGTATACCCAAATTCGCCGGCTATTTCCTGCATATTCTTCTTCTGGATATAATAAGCTTCCAGAAGGCTTTTGCAGGGTTCGCCAATCTTGTTCATGGCCGTTTCCATCATCAGGAACCCGGCGTTGTGCTTTTCGTGCTGCTCAATGTCTTCCTCTACCGGAACTGAGTCCTCTACATTTTCCACCAGGCTGCTGTACCGTTGCATTTGCTGCAATCTTTTGAGCCATAGGCGCCGGCAAACCGAGTAGATATAGGTTTTAAGCTGGCAATTCAGTTCAAAACCTTCCAAAGTAGCCTTCTCATAAAGAACGATCATGGTTTCCTGGAAAATATCCCTGGCCTCGTCGCTGTTTCCGCTGTTATTGAGTATAAATGCCTGAACCATAGGGTAGTTATCACGGTAAATGGCTTCAATAACATCCCGGTTATTAGCCGCTAAACCCCTCAAAAGCTCATTTTCCTGTAGATAATTGCTCACCCGGTAATATTAATACGTTTATCAATCATTTGTAACCCAAAGCAACGAAAAAAAAAGCTAAAAAAAGTTGGGTTACCTTTTACCAGACCCGGTATTAATTGAAAATTATAATTTTTAAAAATTAAACAAAACAAAAAAATGAAAAAAGTAATCTTAGCATTAGCTATCGTTTCTGTGGCTTTCGTAGCCTGCAACAATGAAGGTGAAACCAAAGAAGCAGCAAAGACTGATTCTCCTGCAGTTGCTCCAGCTGTAGTTGATACTCCAGCTGCTCCAGCTGTAGTTGATACTGCTGCTAAAGCTCCAGTTGCTGATACAACCAAGAAGTAATTCAGCCCGGTTAACCGATGGCTTGTTGTTTTAACCGGAACTACATAAGATTTTCTTAAGACAAGCAATCAATTGATGCCCCTCCTTTTAAGGAGGGGTGTTTTTTTGTGGTTATATCAATGCCATTCCTTATTTTTGTTTCAGCAATGAACAAAAACAACATAAATACCTGGTTTTATTATTACAGCTACTGCAACGGCAGGGGGCAGGTATTTTCTTGTTAAAAAGTATACACAAACACATTAACATAAAATCATCCCCCGAAAAGATCGGGGGTTTTTTATTTATGACAATAACGGTAATAGGAACGGGGCTCATCGGTTGCTCCATGGCAAACCGGCTCAGGGAAACCGGCTTTACCCAACGGATAATTGGGGTAGACAATAATGAGAAGAACCTGATAACGGCCCTCCAGCTGGGTTGGATCGATAACAGCATGGTATTGGAAGAGGCCATTAAACAAAGCCACCTGGTTATTATTGCCATACCGGTGGATGTTACCCGCCAGCTTTTACCAGGTATATTGGATAAATTAGACAGGCAGGTACTGATGGATGTAGGTTCAACAAAAAATTCCATCTGCCAATCGGTGGCCGGCCATAAGAACCGGGGCCGGTATGTGGCAACGCACCCGATGTGGGGTACAGAAAAAGACGGACCAGAGGCGGTGGTAAAGGATGCATTCAAAGGAAGGGTTGCGGTGGTCTGTGAAAAAGATGAAACCGATGCAGATGCATTGCAGCTGGTGGAGGGTCTTTATACCCGCATTGGCATGCAACTGGTATATATGAACGCCGATGTACATGATGTGCATGCAGCCTATGTAAGCCATATATCGCATATTGCTTCGTATGCACTGTCGCTTACAGTGCTGGAAAAAGAAAAAGAAGAAGATGCTATTTTTGAACTGGCCAGCGGTGGTTTTGAAAGTACGGTTCGTTTGGCAAAGAGCAACCCGGCCATGTGGGTGCCTATCTTTAAGCAGAACCGGGAGAACGTGCTGGATGTGCTGAATGAACACATCAGCCAGTTGCGGAAAATAAAAAGCTGTTTAGAGAAAGAGAACTTTGAATACCTGAAGGAACTGATCGAAGATGCGAATAAAATCAAAAGAATATTGAAATGATCTTCCGGGAAGCACATACCAGCGACATACCGCAAATACAGTTTGTTCGGAATGCGGTAAAAGAGAACCGTCTGTCTGATCCGTTGTTGGTAGCTGACCATGATGTGGAAGAATATATTTCCAACCGGGGCAAGGGATGGGTTTGCGAGATCGAAAATAAGATCGTTGGATTTGCGATAGCCGATCTGATCGATAATAATATCTGGGCATTGTTTATTCACCCTGGTCATGAAGCAAGAGGTATCGGTAAAAAACTTCACCGCATAATGATGGACTGGTATTTCCTGCATACCAATGAAACGGTATGGTTAGGTACCGAACCAAACAGCCGGGCAGAAAGATTCTACCGCATGCAGGGATGGAAAGAAGTGGGGGTGCATGGAAACGGAGAGATCAAATTTGAGATGGATCATAAAACCTGGTCCGGCGTCCCCGCCTGACCACTAAACGAAAACGAATAGTTAAAAACATAAAACTAACTTTACCATGCAAACAGCCGTGAAGAATATGAAAGAGATCATGCAGGAGAAATGGAACAAACGTCCCCTTATCATCAGCGGGCCATGCAGTGCCGAAACAGAAGATCAGGTGATTGAAACAGCTACCCGGCTTGCAAACACCGGCAAAGTGGACATGCTGCGTGCCGGTATCTGGAAGCCCCGCACCAAGCCGGGCATGTTTGAAGGAAAGGGAGTTGTTGCCTTGCCCTGGCTATTGCAGGCAAAGAAGATAACCGGTTTATCTACCACGGTAGAAGTGGCTACGGCCAAACATGTGGAAGATGCGTTGCAGTTTGAAGTGGATATGCTCTGGATCGGGGCCCGCACAACCGTGAATCCGTTCAGTGTACAGGAAGTGGCGGAAGCGCTGCGGGGTGTTGATATCCCAGTACTCATAAAAAATCCCATCAACCCCGACCTGGAATTGTGGAGCGGCGGCATTGAGCGGCTGCATAAAGTGGGCGTAAAGCAGGTGGGCATGATCCACCGGGGCTTCTCTTCCTATGGCAATACCGAATTCCGCAATGCACCCATGTGGCATTTGCCGATAGAGATGAAAAGAAGGTTTCCCGGTATGATATTGATCTGCGACCCATCGCATATCTGCGGCAACCGAAGCATGCTGCAGTCTGTTGCGCAAAAAAGTATTGATCTTGATTTTGACGGGCTGATGATCGAAAGCCATATTGATCCCGACAATGCATGGAGCGATGCCAAGCAGCAGGTAACCCCGGAAAGGCTTCTGGAAATGCTGACCGGTCTTTTGTGGAGAAATGAGAATACCACCGAACCGGAATTCATTACGGCATTGACCACATTAAGGGAACAGATAAACCAGGTGGATGACGAATTGCTTACTTTACTTGGGCAGCGAATGAAACTGTCGGATAAGATCGGGCAGTACAAGAAAGATAATAACATCACCATTCTGCAAACCAACCGCTGGAATGATATTTTAGAAAGAGCTTTTAAAAAAGGCGAAGTCTTGGGTCTTACCAAAGAATTTATCGTTAAATATTTTGATGCGGTTCATATGGAAAGTATCCAGCACCAGAATAAAGTAATGAATTCCTGAGTCTGTCATTAACCAATATGCATAAAGCTGAATATAAATTTTCGACTAAGACCGTTTGCTGTTACTTCGATGCTGATCTTTCTTCGTTGGCGCAGGTGGCGGATGATAAGAATATTATTATTCTCACAGATAAGAATATTTTTGGTCATCATGGAGAAAGACTGAACGCCTATCCTGTTATTCAATTCCCGGCCGGGGAGGCACATAAGAACCAGGTTACCGTTGATCATATCATGCAGGAGCTGATAAAACTCGGTGCCAATAAAGACAGCATTTTAATCGGAGTGGGGGGAGGCGTGGTAACCGATATTACGGGCTATGTTGCTTCGGTATACATGCGGGGGATCTCTTTTGGACTTGTGCCTACGTCCATACTGGCCATGGTGGATGCAGCCATCGGGGGTAAGAACGGGATTGATGTAGGGGTTTATAAGAATATGGTCGGTACGGTCAGTCAGCCGGACTTTATATTTTATGATCATTCATTTTTACGATCACTGCCGGTGAAGGAATGGGTGAATGGGTTTGCGGAGGTTATAAAGCATGCCTGTATTAAAGATGCGTTGTTATTCTCCATCCTGGAAAGATATTCTTTACACGATTATCAAACCGATAAAACATTGATCGCCGAACTGATAGAAAGAAATGTAGAAATAAAATCAACCATTGTTACAGCCGATGAATTTGAAAAGGGCGATAGGAAACTGTTGAATTTTGGCCATACCATTGGTCACGCAATTGAAAATCTTCACCACATACCTCATGGTCATGCAGTGAGTATTGGCATGGTGGCTGCCTGCAATCTTTCTGAAGAAATGAATGGGTTTCATTTTGAAGAAGCAGCCCGGGTAGTAAAGCTGCTGGCCAAATATCATTTACCGGTGGATGTGGAAACGGATCATGCAAGGGTGTTTGACGTGCTGAAAATGGATAAGAAAAGAAAGGGGGAAGGGATATACTTCATTTTATTAAAACATATCGGTAAAGCGGAAACAGTTTATATACCGCTGTCAGACCTGGAAAAACATTTCAAAGAAATTCTATAGTGACAGTCTCGGTTCATCCTTCATCATTAAGCGGAACGGTTAAAGCACCTGCTTCCAAAAGCAGCATGCAACGGGCCTGTGCGCTGGCATTGCTGCACGAGGGGGAGACAATGATCCTTAACCCCGGGAAAAGCAATGATGATATTGCTGCGTTGGATATTATTCAACGGCTCGGTGCCAGTATTGAAATTCAAAATGAAAAAGTAAAAATTAAAAATGGTGAGTCGGTATTTTCGGGCGCTGAGATCAATTGTGGCGAAAGTGGTTTAGGTATCCGTATGTTTACGCCTATTGCTGCTTTGTCTTCAAAAGAAATTATTATCAACGGCTCAGGCAGTTTATTGAAACGGCCAATGCATTTCTTTGATGAGATCTTTCCAAAACTGGGCATATCCATTCAGTCAAACAATGGGTATTTACCGATAAAAATAAAAGGCCCGTTACAACCAGCAGACATAACCATTAATGGTTCTTTAAGTTCACAGTTTTTAACCGGCCTTTTAATGGCTTATGGAAAAGCAGCAACAAAGCCGGTGACCATTACCGTTAATAATTTAAAGAGCAAACCTTATATTGATCTTACGTTGCAGATGATGGGATCGTTTGGCTATGATGTTGTAAATAATAACTATGCATCGTTTGCCATCAAACCAATTACCGGATTAACCAATAAACAAATTAACTGTATTATAGAAGGCGATTGGAGCGGAGCAGCATTCCTGCTGGTGGCAGGTGCAGTTGCAGGAAATGTTGTGGTAAAAGGCCTGGACATTCATTCTGCCCAGGCAGATAAAGCCATACTGAATGCATTGAAAGATTGCGGTGCAGAAATTTCTGCAGCT
The DNA here is from genome assembly GCA_035328475.1 of Ferruginibacter sp. Classification (GTDB taxonomy): domain Bacteria; phylum Bacteroidota; class Bacteroidia; order Chitinophagales; family Chitinophagaceae; genus Ferruginibacter. The sequence goes on along the minus strand of DAOLIP010000020.1, from coordinate 17,273 downwards.
GAAGGCACAGTAACGGTAAATTCTTTTCCAGGCGGCCTGGGCAATGCATTTTATTTCAATGCAACTGATTGCCCGGACCTGTTTCCGCCGCTTGTTGTACTGGCTGCCTATTGCAAAGGCATATCGGTCATTGAAGGCGTAAGCCGTTTGCAGCATAAAGAGAGCAACCGGGCTATTACATTACAACAGGAGTTTGGCAAGATGGGTGTGGAAATAAAACTGGAAGCTGATAAGATGATGATAGCGGGTGGAAATTCATTGAAGGGAGCAAGGGTTCATTCTCATCACGATCACCGCATTGCCATGGCCTGTGCGGCGGCGGCATTAAAAGCGAATGGCGAAACAGTGATTGAAGAAGCAGAAGCAGTAAACAAATCATATCCTGGTTTTTACAATGATTTGAAATTGCTCGGCGCTGCTGTATCTTTGCCAATAACAAATTAACGGGTTGGCAGATCAGCGTATCAACCAAAAAAAATCAACATTGAATACTTTCGGCCGTTTATTCCGGGTACATATTTTTGGCGAATCGCATGGCGAATGCGTAGGACTAACTATTGATGGTTGTCCGGCTGGTCTGTCTTTATCTGCTGCTGATTTTACCGCCGATATTGAAAGAAGAAAACCCGGTGCACTGGGAACCACTCCACGCAAAGAAGATGATATACCACAAATAAGAACCGGTTTGTTCAATGGCAAAACCACCGGTGCGCCGCTTACCATTTTATTTGAGAATAAAAACACCCGCAGTACCGATTATGAAAAGCAACGGGTTGTGCCCAGGCCGGGGCATGCCGATTTTGTGGCATCAAAGAAATTTGGCGGCAATGAGGACTATAGAGGAAGTGGTCATTTCAGTGGAAGGCTAACTGTTTGTTTGGTAGCTGCAGGGGTGATCGCAAAAAAAATATTGCAGGGATTCAATATAAATGCATCCATCGTAGAAATCGGGGGGGAAACTGACCTGGACAAAGGATTGCAAAAAGCGTTTGACGCCAAAGATTCTGTTGGTGGTATCGTTGAATGTAAAGTAACGGGCCTGCCCATTGGTTTGGGTGAGCCGTTCTTTGATTCGGCCGAATCATTGATAAGCCATGCCGTGTTTGCCATACCTGCCGTACGGGGAGTTGAATTTGGAACCGGTTTTGCTGCAGCAAAAATGTTCGGCAGCCAGCACAACGATGCTATTGAAGATAAAACGGGAAAAACATTTACCAATCATGCCGGTGGAATAGTTGGCGGATTGACCAATGGAAATGAACTGGTATTCCGCATTGCCATTAAACCCACGTCGTCCACACCCAAAGAACAACAAACATTAAACACCCAAACCGGTAATGTAGAAGCCTTCTCTGTAAAAGGCCGCCACGATCTTTGCATTGCCTTGCGGGTGCCTGTTGTATTAGAAGCGGTAACGGCCTTTGTGCTGGCCGACCTGATGCTGCTTGAACAGAAAATTGCAAGGCTGATCTAGGGATCCAATAATCTCCGGTGATAATTTATCTGCCCGAGGTGATAGGTTAAATGTGTTGCCAGGTGAATGAGTATGAATCCGGTACTGTCTTTCTTTCCAAATATTTCCGATGGAAAATCTTTTTGCAGGTCTGCCTCCGGCAGGCTGGAAACTACTTCTTTTACGATCAGTTTAATATTCTCAATATTGATCAACAGGTCTTGCCGCGGAATATTCTTTAAACTGAACTCATCATCCCGGTAGCGAACATAACCGGTATGCCCGAGGGTGGCGCCAATGAAGTGATTCAGGTTCCCGATCAGGTGCAGGCAAAGATTACCGGCGCTGTTGCTGATGCCTGGTTTTACGAGCCAGAGCTTGTCTTCATCTTTATACAAACTGATCTCGTTTGACAGTTTCTGAAGATCCCGTTCAAAGAGCCGGATCAATGTTGTTGTAAGCATTTATTTAGTATTTAATTTTTTCAGCTATTCAAAAGCGATATCCATCCGTTCAAAACCGGTCGCATTGCGTAAATAGTACTGGCACAGGTCCTGCGAAAGCACCCCGGAAGGGATAACATAAAAACAATTCTAAAAATTAGTATTGATTGAAAACGAAGTATTATCTTGTTGCTGAGAACAGCCCCATAAAGATCCGTCTTGAAAATTTATTTCAAGTTACTAATATTTAACCCGAGTTATGCAGCATGCCAGATTTCATTACCAGTATGTAACGGTTGTTATTGTTGTTTTGTTCCTTTTATCCTGCAACGGAAATAATACAAAAAAGAAAGACGTGGTTACTGATCCGGGTGCAATGGATAAAAGCATTGCTGAAAACATCGCTTCATTTCTGCATGCGGCGGATAAAGATGGAAAACTGGACGATAGCACCCGTTTCAGTATGATCAATATCTTACATGAATTTTATGGCGACCGGGATAACCGGCCGGTATGGAGTTCTGCGGAAAAATGGCAACCGCTTGCCGACTCGTTGTACCGGTTCATCGAAAAAGCAGAACTGCACGGTCTTTTTCCGGATGATTATCATTTCAGCCACTTAAAAGAACTGAAAAATAAACTGGATGCCGATTCGCTGAGCAGGATGGATGCGGTTTTATGGACCAAGGCCGACCTGCTTTTAACCGACGGACTGGCCCAGGTGATCAAAGACCTTAAGGTAGGACGATTAAGAAAAGACAGCGTTTCCCTTAACAGGGATTCGGTGATGAAAGATGATTTTTATACCGCCACGCTTAAAAGCATCATCGGAAAAAAGCATTTCAGCCAGGTGCTTGATGCACTTCAGCCCGAGCACAAAGGTTACTGGGAATTGAAAAGGGGTATCCGCTCATTTCTCGACAGTATGGACCGGCGGGTATTCACCCACCTGCGGTATCCTTTCAAAAAAGGAGATGCAAAGGATTCTTTATTTTTTATAAAAACGCTGCAGAAACGTTTGGCAGAAAGTAATTGTATCGGCTTCACGGATAAACTGCCCGATTCTGTTCAACTGGCAACAGCCATAAAAAAATACCAGCAGAAAAAGGGCCTCCAGGAAGATGGGAAATACGGAAGGATATTGATCGGGGCACTCAACAATAATGATGTGGAACGGTTCAAGCGCATTGCCATCACATTAGACCGGTATAAACAATTGCCAGAAAAAATGCCGGAGAAATATATCTGGGTGAACCTGCCCGGATATTACCTGTGGATGATGCAAAGCGATACCGTTGTTTTTGAATCAAAAGTGATCTGTGGCAAGCCGGAAACAAGAACGCCGTTGCTGAATGCCGAGATATCGGATATGGTTACGTATCCTACCTGGACGGTTCCCACCAGCATCATTGTTAAACAGTATCTTCCAAAACTGAAGAAGAATCCTAATTATCTTACCAAACTCGGGTTGAAATTATTTGACCGGAACGGTGAGGTGATTGATCCCACAACGGTTAGCTGGGAAAAATATTCCAAAGGCATACCCTACAAAGTGATGCAGGGAAGCGGTGATGATAATTCGCTGGGGGTGATCAAGTTCAACTTCAATAATAAATATGCCGTTTACCTGCACGATACCAACCAGCGCTACCTGTTTAAAAATCCTTCACGTGCCTATAGCCACGGATGTGTACGGGTACAGGAATGGCAAAAGCTTGCCTATTATATTGCAGGCAACGACAGTACGATCGTAACAGAGAAAAAAGAATCGCTAAAATATACAGCCGATTCCATTAAGAGCTGGATTGCGAACAAAGAACGCCGGCGTATTGATGTTAAGAATCATATCCCGCTTTTTATCCGGTATTTTTCCTGCGAAGGGAAAGACGGCCGGGTAAAATTCTATGATGATATTTACGGAGAAGATAAACTGCTGATAGAAAAATATTTTGCTAAAAAATGATGCCTGTGTCTGCCCGGAAATTGCATTATCTTTAAACTATGTTCATGAACCTCATTGGTATAACAGATCGGCGACTGCTTAAGAAAATGATTATTTTTTTTCTTACGCTGTGTATTGCATGCCCGGTTGGATCTTATGCACAAAAAGGTAAGAACACGGCAGAAGTTTTGCCCAAAAAAGCAACCCGGGTATTTTATGGGCAGGCCAGTTTTTATGCAAACAAATTCAATGGACGAAAAACGGCCAATGGAGAAATATTCGACCAGAAAAAACTTACCTGCGCCTGCAATGTACTGCCCCTTGGTACCTGGGTAAGAGTGACCAATCTTCGTAATGGCAAAACAGTTGTAGTAAAGATCAACGACCGGATTCATCCAAGAATGAGAAGGGTGGTTGATCTGTCGAGGGCAGCCGCAACGCGGTTGGGTTATATCTCCCGGGGACTTACCCGTGTAAAAGTGGAGGTTATTGATAAAAACGAAAGCCATTAAACGGGGTGAAGTCCGTAAAAGCCTTATTCAGCCAAAATTATCGCCGGGAAGCAGTTATAATTATGTTGGTAAAATATTTCACGTTTTGAGTTGAAGCGACTATTTTTGTTGCGTTTAAGAAAACTAACAATTATGAAGAAAATCCTATTCGTGTTTTTAGCCCTCGGCCTGTTTGCAACCTCATTCGGTCAGGGGGAATATAAAAAACGTCCTTCACTCGGTGTCAACTTCTTTTTAAATGACTTTGGAACGGCAGCAACGCTTAGAACTGCTGGTCTGACAACTGTTTTAAAGTCGAAAGAATGGAATAAAACAAGAAAAATGGATGCCGGTGTTGCGATCAGCTACATGCAGGGGCTGAACAATCACCTTGACTTTGTTGGAACTTTGTCGGGCTCTTTTGCGAAATACCCGGTTCCAGGAAAAGTAATTCCTACCAGTTCCAGTTTTTTACTCGAAGGCACTGCTGCTGTAAATCTTAAATTATTTACCGATAAATATTGTTTTGTTCCTTTCCTTACGGCCGGTTTGGGCGCTTCTAAATACAGGGGATATTATGGTGCTTTCTTACCAGTTGGTATTGGAGCACAGATAAAAATAGTTGATGAAGTGTACCTGATCGCAGGTTCTCAATACCGTATTGCAATTACTGAAAATGCCGCATATCATTTATACCACAGTATCGGTGTAGCTTCTAACCTGACCAAAAAGAAAGAACCGGCACCGGTTGAAGTTCCCATCCCGGTTGTTGAACCACCCAAAGACAGGGATGGCGATGGGGTAGTGGATTCACTGGATAAATGCCCTGATGTAAAAGGACTGGCGTCTTTACAAGGTTGTCCCGACAGGGATGGCGACGGTATTACTGATGCAGAAGATAAATGTCCCGATGTGAAAGGTCTTGCCCGCTACCAGGGTTGCCCGGTTCCCGATACAGATAAAGACGGTATCAATGATGAAGAAGATAAATGCCCAACCGTGTTTGGTGTGGCCCGCTACCAGGGTTGCCCCGTTCCCGATACGGATGGCGATGGCGTAAATGATGAAGAAGATAAATGTATCAACGAAAAAGGCCCCGCTTCTAATTATGGTTGCCCGGTAATTGACACCAAGATCATTGAAAGGGTGAACAAAGCTGCACAGAACGTATTCTTTGCTACCGGAAGTTCTAAATTACTGGCCAAATCATTCCCTAAGCTGAATGACGTGGTTACGATCTTAAAAGAGAACCCCACCTATAAAGTGAATATTGATGGCCATACCGATAATACCGGAAAAGCCGACAAGAATCAAACCTTGTCTGAATCAAGAGCCGCTTCTGTTAAAGCCTACCTGGTTAGCAAAGGAGTGGATGAAAGCCGTCTTACTTCAACAGGATATGGACAGGATAAGCCCGTTGCGGATAACAAAACTGCCGCCGGCCGTGCTAAGAACAGGAGAGTGGAAATGACCGTTAGAAATTATTAATAAAAGAGACTGGTTCAATAGCAGAAAGCCCCTGTAAGGGGCTTTCTGCTATTGTTGAAATCCGGTTGTTGATCTGTTTAACCCGAACATTGTAAACAAGCAAAACGGTGGCATACTGAAAGATTCGTCCGGTATGTATTAATAATCGTTTGTTGCTTTGGGCTTTATTACCGGCTTTTTCGTTTTGTCATCTGCCGGATTTTGTACAGGGGTATTCCCTTTTTTATCCTCTCCCTTCTTTTGTTTGCCCGTATCGGCTTTTGGTATTTCGCTTTCGATATTTATCTTTTCATTTGAGGCAGGAAGATTGAAAAAATCTTCCGCGGGCCCGTTCCCTGCATCTGCTCCCACGCTGTCGCCCTGGTTTACCACCCTGTCCCATGCTTCGGCAGATAATGTTTCGTTATTCAGGTTAGCAGGTACAGGAAACTCTTTTATCTTACCATAGCCCAGTTTACTATCTGCATATACTTTACTCATGAATATTCCCCACTTAGGCAGGGCCATTTCATTACCTCCCGATGTTCCGGCATAGATGCGTATAAAAGGATCCTCGCAACCCACCCATGTGCCGGCCAAAAGTTCGGGTGTATAACCTATGAACCAGCCGTCGGCATTATCATTGGTGGTACCTGTCTTACCGGCTTTTTTTACAGGAATATTGTAGTTATTCAGTGAACGGGCTGTTCCGATCTCCACTACTCTCTGCATCAGTTGTACCATTGTATGCGCAGATGCTTCACTCATCACCTGCCTGGTTTCAGGTGTAAATTGTGCCAGTATGTTGCCATTCTTGTCTTCTATCCTTGTAAGCAGGATGGGCTCAATACTATAACTGTTGTTTGGGAACATAGAGTAAGACTGCAGCATTTCCAGCATCGGAATTTCGGCGGCGCCCAATGCAAGGGAGATATAAGGAGGAAGAGGAGATTTGATACCGCAATCCTTGGCAAAATCTATTACCCTTTTTACGCCAACAAGGTTGGTTAATCGTACCGAAGCGGTATTTTTTGAGAATGCCAGACAATTGGCCATGGTTCCGCCACCACCGCTGAACGTACGCATTTCTTTTCCATATTGAACCAGGCCTCCGGGTATTTCGGTAGTAGGGGTGTAGCCTGCATCTTCAACCGCTAATGAATAAATAAGCGGTTTGATGGTAGAGCCTACCTGCCTGCGTGTGGTGATGTGATCGAACTTGAACCATTTGAAATCGATGCCGCCTACCCAGCACTTTACCTCTCCCGTTTTTGGATCCATGGCAGCAAAAGAGGTTTGCAGAATATTCTTATGATACTTAATGGAATCAAATGGGGTCATCACGGTATCTTTTTCCCTTTTGGCATTCCATGCAAACACTTTCATTTTAACTGGCACGTAAAAGGTTTTTTTGATGTCTTCTTCTTTTACGTCATCTTCTTTCAGATTCTTCCAGCGTTCGGTGTATTTAAATGCGGCTTCAATGGTCACTTCATGTCCTTTCCATATCCGGTCGCCATTGGTTTTCATCAACTGGTCAAGCTTTTTCTGTATCACCGGCATGTGTTGCACCACGGCCTCTTCAGCATATTGCTGCATCCGGGAATTGATGGTAGTGTATATTCTCATTCCGTCTTTATAGAGATTGTAGGGCTCACCCGTTTTTGGATTCTCATGTGTCTTGCACCAGTCCTTTAATTTATCGGCCAGTACCGAACGGAAATAAGGAGCGATACCCACGTTCTCATCGATCTTTTTAAAATAGGTGATGAGGGGTTTGGCCTTTAGCTTTTCTCCTTCTGCTTCGGTTAAAAAATGCTGCTTACAAACCACCATCTGGTTTATTACAATATTTCTGCGGATCAGCGAAGCCGCCTGCCGGGTAATGGGGTTATAGATATATCCTTTCAGCATACCAACCAGTACGGCGGCTTCTTCTATCTTAAGGTCTTTGGGTTCCTTCTGAAAATAGGTACGGGATGCGTTGCGGATGCCGTACACATTGCCCCAGGGCGCCCGGTTCAGGTAAAGTGTGATGATCTCTTCTTTCGTAAAATTCCGTTCCAGTTTTACAGCAACGATCCATTCTTTCATTTTATCCAGTACCCGCTTAACAATATTTCCCTTTCCCTGTTTCAGCATCATTTTGGCAACCTGTTGGGTGAGGGTACTGCCACCGCCCTGTGTACCCAGTGTAAATACGGCACGGGCCACTGCCTGTGCATCAATACCCGAGTGATCGTAAAAGCGTTCGTCTTCTGTGGCAATTAATGCATTAATTACATTCGGGGATATCTCACTGTACTTTACCTCACTCCGGTTCTCGGAATAATATTTACCCATCAGTTCGCCATCGCTTGAGTAGATCTCACTGGCCAGGTCGGCCTCGGGGTTTTGTAACTGTGTAACCGATGGCATTTTACCAAACAGTCCAAAATTGGCGCAAAGGAACATCAGCAGCACAAATAAAAAGCCGCCAATGAAAACACGCCATAGAATTCTAACTGAACGTTTCATAGAAACTGAATGAATTTTAAGTTATGCATTACGAATGAGGCCAGGGGCAAAACATCATTTCATAAAACTAATAAAGCGTTTTTTGCGGTTACGCAGCAGCACGTTAAAACTTGTTGGGGAACTGGGTATTTAACAGGTTTTTGTATCCGCTGATATCTTTGTTTGCTTTCAGCTTTTGCAGGTTCTCCTCGGTAATGATCATGAATGAATATTTGTTGGCCGGCAACCACGATACTTCCGATGCAGCACTTCGCTTTATCTTGTCATAGTATTGCATGGCTGTGTTGGCATCGGGGAATGAACTTATCACCAGCAGGCTTCGGTCGGCATCCACTGCATCTTTATTGATGTTGATGGGCTGTCCGTAAAAATTCTCCCTGTTGAAACGGGTGAAGGCGTTCTTTGCTTCAGTCACATACACCTGGTCTACCTTATCCAGTATCATTATAACATGATGCGGCGTAGTAAGCGCCATTACAAAGGGGCCGCTGCTCAATGGCGGAGGCGGTACATTGATGCTGTCTTTTTTAACAGGAGCCGGTATGGCAGGGGGATTGGTAACCACTGGTGCCGGTTTATCCTGAACCTTTACAGGCTTGTCGTCATCGGCCCGGGTTACTTCCAGGCTGGTTAAGTATTTTTCTATCTCGGCCCTTCTTTTCAGCACATCGATCATGGTAGCCGCTTTTTCTTTAAGCGGGGAATTAGGGTTGTTGTCAATGATCGACTGCAGGCCAATGACCGCCAGGCTGTCTTCCCGGTTCTTTACATGTTGCAATGCTTCAATGTACAACAGTTGAGGCGTCCAGTAATTTACACCATACAGGCTGTCGGCTTTTTTCTTTTCCGCCAAGGCCTGGTCGTATTTACCTTCAATGAAAAGAGTATAGATGTCGTCGTAAAGTTTGGTTACAGCCGGGTTCTTGCCAACCGGGTTTACTGCAGCCGGGTTGTTTATCACCTGCCCCGATTTGCTGTTCGGGAATTTAGAATTCAGCAGGTTCTTATAATAATCCGCTTTTGTTTTGTCTTCTAACTTTGTGTAGCAGTAATAAAGACCCAAATAAATTTCGCCATCCAATAAGCGATCGGGGAAGCGTTTCAGATAATCTTCATAGGTATTGGCAGCCAGCCTGTATTCTTCCAGTTCATTCTGGTATGTTTTTGCCAGTTCAACCATATTATCTGCAATGGTCTCATTACTGGCAGTCATTTTTTCGGGAGACAACGGGATGTCTTTCATCAGGCCATCATAGCTGATCTCTGTTGGCTGACCGGTCTTATTATTGGCACTGTCTTTTGGATTACTGCCGGGCTGGTTTGTTCCGGCGGGATTATTATTCGTTGCAGTAACCGAAGCCTTACGGCGCCAGTTATCAAGGTTGGCACGGTTGCCCCATTTACTTTTGAATTCACTAAAACCCCTTGATTTGAGTGAGCTGTTTGCAAAATACCATTCGCCTTTGCTGTTGTTGCCGGCAAAAAGATCAACAGACGGCTGGTTGGGACTGGAACCAGGGAAAAGGATATCCCCGCCCGGACCGCCATCATCTTTTAACCCTTTTTCCCTGCGCAGTTTTTTCAGCAGTTTCTTTACATACTCATCTCTTTCGGCAGGCTGCATGGCCGCAATGCGTTGCAGGCTGTCTTCCCGTTCAATCCGGCTGATGGCCTCGGCAATTTTAGTAAGTGCATTTTTTCGATCCTGTATCTTAGCGATCAATGCATCCATGACAGAATCGGAACCGGTTTGCAAACTGTCGTACATAGCAGCGGCCAGCCGGTATTGCTTGCGGTCGTAGGCTATGTCGCCCAGCTGCATATAGGTTTTGTTCTTATAGTTGATATTGGTTTCGTTGTACTTCAGGCTTTTGTTAAAATAGGTGATAGCGGCATTGGTATCGGGCTTCTGCAATGCCAGTTGCCCGGCAGAAAAATATACGATATCACGGTATGCTTCAAATTTATCCCGTCTGCCCATCTTCAGCAGGTTGCTGATGCTTTTGTCCAGTTCTTTTGAATTGGATCCTCCCTTCATCATTTTTGCATCATTCAGTTGCGCATAAATATCCAGCAGGGGATCAACAGTGTGTTTGGAGGCTTTGGCATAATAGTCGGATGCCTTATCGTAGGCGCCGCTCATCTCATAAAGCTGTGCCAGCAAAAATTCCCAACGGGCTTTGTCTTGCTTGTTATCGGCATTGCTCAATGCTTTTTCCAGGTGAACCGCAGAACTGTCGTATATAGCCTGTTTGTAAAACCAGTAGGAGGTCACTTCATGCAGGTCGTTCTGCAAACGTTTAGGGAGATTGGGATCATTCTGCAGTGTATTGATCAGGCCGCCCGATTCGGCGATCTCTCCCTGTTCTATCATAGTACGGGTGAGCCATATCAGTGCATCATTCCGGCTGGGGGGCAGGGCCGTAACTTTCTGCAGTATGTTTCTCTTTTCTTTATTGGCAATGGATATTTTATAACCACTGGCGGCAGAGTTGGTACCTACAATACGGTCATCATCATCATTCTTCCTTTTTCGGGGAAAGAGATTATAATTGATGAACTGGAAGGTCATCAGTGCCGAATCAAGATCGTTGCGCAGGAAATAGGCTTTGCCGATGAGCATATACATGTTATCGATCCAGTCGTTGCGCAGGTCGTGCAGCAGGATGCCGGCGGTGCTGGTGTAGATCACTGAATCCAGTTCGCTTTTTTGGGCAGCGGTATTTTCGAGGGTGTAGGGATAAAAGCGAAGCAGGTTTGAGTAGTCTTCCTTCTGCGACATCTTGGCTCTTTCCAGAACCATATTTACCCGGTTATTGGCATTAAAGTAGTAATTGTAATGGGTAATATTGTTCTGGTAAAAATTACGCACCACCGTAAATTTTTTATCGGCCGTTTTTTCGGAGCCCAGTTTCCTGTTCTCGTATTTCTCCGGTTTTTTCTCCTTACCAAAAGGATCAAAGGTCCATGTTGGCTGAGCCATGGTAAGCACAGGAAATAAAACTAATAATGAAAAAAGGAGAAAAGTATCGGTCGTTTTCTTCAGCATGAATCAAAAGGTTGAATAGCAGGGCTAAATATCGGTCTTTTTTGGTAAATAATATGGATATGTATACCTCTTTGCTGTACTTTAATGATTTTTTATAATGGATAGTAAAAACACCGGGGAAGAATCTGCGTAAATAACTCAATTGCAGGTTTTAAATTGCTTTTTCGGCTTCATTTCTTAATTTTAAGCCTCAACAGGAAATTATGGCAAAACTGCAGGCCGACAGCACCCTGAAACGCCTCAGAAACAGGTACCGGCTGGTGGTGATGAATGAAGACACGTACGAAGAAGTGGTGAAGTTTAAGCTGAGCCGGTTGAGTGTATATATTTTTTTGAGCACCGTTTTCGTTGTATTGGTGGGATTGATCATTGCGCTGCTGGTTTTTACGCCGCTTAAGTACTACCTGCCCGGTGCAGGATACGGCGATGCCAAGCAGATCAGGGAGTACAGGATCCTGAAAGGGAGGGCCGATTCGATGGAAAATGCAATGAAATACCGGGAACAGTATTTCAACGACCTGAAAAAAGTGTTGCAGGGAGATATGCCGGTTCGGGATACGCACAAGCTGCCTTTACCTAAGGTGGAACAAAGTATTGAGTAATTCGTTTCATAATTCAAATATCAACCAAAAACCAATTTTATGTTCAATTCCAGATCCAGGTCTGCCGAGGAAGCAGCCTCTTATACCAGTACACTGGTTGGCGCAGGCACTACCATCAACGGCAATATTGAAAGTAACGGCGATATACGCATTGATGGTGTTTTAAAAGGGAATCTCAAAGCAAAGGCAAAGGTCATCATTGGTACCGATGGGGTAGTGGAGGGAGATATTGAGGGGCAGCAGGCCGATATCATGGGCCGTGTGACGGGTAAGATAAAAGTACAGGAACTGTTATACCTGCACGGAACCACAGTACTGAATGGTGATATCTATGCCGGCAAACTGCAGATAGAGCCCACCGCAGTTTTCAACGGTAAATGCAATATGGGGGGAGCCAATGTGGTGGAGCTGAATAACAGCAGCACGGCAGGTATTGCCAATGCAGTAAATCAATAAAACCAGTTTAATGAACCCGGGTATTAAGAAGGTATTTCCGCTGATCGTAACGTTTCTCGTGCTTACCGTTGTTGTTTTTGCTGCAAAGTTCTCTCTTGCCGGAAAGGGAGGCATTGATTACACGGTATTAATGGCGGCCAATTGCCTTTTCTTCCTGGTAAGCCTGCTGGTATTCCGGATGCAGTATAATGCCATGCACAACAGCAACCCGAATGTTTTTGTCCGCAGTGTGATGTCGGGCATGATCATTAAAGTGTTTGTTTGTATCGGTGCGGTGATCGTCTATTATTTTCTCAGCAGGGAATATTTCAATAAGCCAGCGGTGTACCTGGCCATGGTCATCTATATTATTTTTCTGACGGTGGAAGTAAGAACCATTATGAAGCTGAACAAAAACAAAAATGCCTAAGCAGGAAGCGCCGTTATTACAGTTAAAGTCTTATTTGCCCCCCGGAAGTTTTGAAGATGTGTTGCATTACCTGCAGCATTATAAGGTACATCTCACCATCACCCGCCAACGGCAGAGCATCCTGGGCGATTACCGGCATGCCATAGCGGATAAAACACATCGCATCAGCGTAAACGGTAATCTCAATCAGTATGCTTTTCTCATCACCCTGTTGCATGAACTGGCCCATCTGTTCACTTACGAGCAATTCGGGCACCGGGTACAGTCGCACGGAAGGGAATGGAAGAACGAATTCAGTAAGATACTGGCCAGGTTCCTTTTGAAAAAGATATTTCCCACAGATATTGAAAAAGCGCTGATGAGTACTTTACAAAACCCCGCTGCCAGCAGTTGCGGCGATGAAAAATTGTTGCGGGTGCTGCATCATTACGACGAGAAAAAAGAAGGGATCCGTTTAGTGGAACAGATTCCGGAAGGAGCATTGTTTGTTATCAGGGGCGGAAGAATATTTAAAAGAGGAGAAAAGATCAGGAAGCGTTATAAATGCACCGAAGTAAAAACGGGGAAAATGTATTTGTTCAGTGCGGTGTATGAAATAAGTGTTCTTCCGGGTTAATTCAGCCATTTTTCTAATGCCTTTTCATCAGTACTTAGTTTACCCACCACTTTATACCTGCTTTGTTCAAGTACCCAGCTTGCAGATGCTTTTTCCTTTTGAACTTTCCTGGTTCCTGCAAAACTGGCATGGATAAAATAAATCTCTTTTCCATCATTATAAAGAAAGCCTGTGTGATTATCAAGTCCTACTATATAAAGCCCGTAGCCCTGTTTTTCTATTGAATCCATAAAGTTTTTCAGTGTAACATGGCTGAACCGTTTTATATATTTTGACTGAACCAGGGCTGTGATCATTTGTTCCGACGCACATTGTGCCAGTTTGATGCGTTGAATAGTCAATCCTGCATCCCTGAGTACGGTTGTTACAAAATAGCCGCAGGCAATACTGCCTTGCTGTGGTGTTTCGCTGGTGCCGTTAAAACTCCAGGGAGTTCCGATCCAGCCGGGGATAATGGTTTCGGTAACAGATGCGGTAAATAATTTCTCTTTTTCTGTTTTCGGTAAGTTATGCCAGGAGGCCTTATAATGGCTCTTTAAAATCGGGATAAGTTTTTTGCAGGAGTCGTAGTTTATGATTGTTACCGCAGCAGGTTGTTGATCATGTATTTTGCTGGCGGGTTTTCGCTCAGTATATGTACAACTTAAAATGGTAATTGACAAAATAGCCTGAATAAATAGATTCATCTTTTCGGGATTGGCTAATAGAGTCTGTAAGAAGAGAATTCCATAAACTCAGGCAAAGAGATCTTTTATCATCCACACATCACATCCCGTATGTCCGCTGCTTCCCTGGGCCGATGACAGGTATGTAAAACCAAATTTCTCATACATCGGTATGGCAATGGTAAGTTCGGGCATGGTTTCGAGGTATATTTTTTTGTAACCCATTTCCTTTGCTGCTTCGATACATCTCTGCAACAATTCTTTTCCAATACCCTTTCCTCTTGCCCCTGGCGATAAATAGAATTTTACCAGTTCACAGGTACCTTCGGGTAAGCCGTTGGTTGGATAGATACCGCTGCCTCCCATGACCTCCCCGTTCCCTTCGGCAACAAAATAAATGCTGTTGGCTGTTTTAAAAACATCGTACAGGCGATCCGTGGTTTCATCGTAATAAACCGTACCGGGCTTATTGGCCTTAAATTCTTTTAACGTGTTCCGGATGATCTTTGCCAGCACTGCATTGTCGTCTTGTTTAATATTTCGTATGATGATCGTTTTGGTCATTAAGCATAAATCAGCCGCAAACCTACCTAATTTGCAAACATATGATCTTACAAACCACAGATTGAGAAAAATCGTTTATTTTCGGTGACAAATTAACTACTGACTGTTTGGCCGAAGTAAAAAAATATAGCGAGGAAGAACTGGTTGCATTGCTTCAGAACAAAGATCAACAGGCATTCGCTTATTTATACGATAATTATTCTGCCGCCCTTAATGGGGTTATTTACCGCCTGGTGGAAGACCGGGAACTGGCAGAAGACATCCTGCAGGAAGCATTCGTGAAGATCTGGAATAATTTTGCCAGCTACGATACCACAAAGGGAAGGCTGTTTACCTGGATGCTTAATATTACAAGAAACCTCACTATTGATACCCTGCGGAGTAAGGGGTATAAAAAACAGGCGAAAATCTCCGACGATGAAAATTCCGTAAGTAATTTTACCGACGATAACCGCATGGCAGAACGCTTTGATGCCATGGGCCTGCGGAAACAATTAGTGAACCTGAAACCTGAACAACGAAGTATCATCGACTTAGCCTATTTTAACGGGTACACACAAGACGAGATATCCAAAGAACTGGGTGTTCCGTTGGGTACTGTTAAAACAAGAATGAGATCGGCCATTATTGAATTAAGAAAAATGTTAGAATACAGTTGAATGCACAAGAGATCATATCATCCGGAATACTGGAGCTTTATTGCGCCGGCCTAACCTCAGCAGCAGAAACTGCCGACGTGGCGCAGTGGGCAAAACAGTACCCGGAAGTTGCCGCCGAAATAGCCGCCATTGAGGCTGCATTGGAAGGTTATGCCCGGGCCCAGGCCGTTGCACCGGCCGCTTCGGTGAAGGAAAAACTGTTTGCAGAAATAAATAAGGCATCATCAGCACCGGTAGTGAATATGCCTTCTGCACAAAACGGATCAGCAAAAATTTATTCTATTTCACCCGCCTGGAAATATGCGGCGGCAGCCAGCATCGTTTTATTGCTGGGCAGCCTGTTTGCCAATTACATCTATTACAATAAATACAACGATACCAATAATAAACTTGCGTCAACCCAATCGGAACTGAACCAGCAAAAAGAACTGGCGCAATCCATGGATACGGCCATGAGTGTGATGGGTAATATGTATGCAACGCCGGTTGCGGTTAAGAGCATCGACTCTGCCGCTGCAGATATGGGAGCACGCATATACTGGATGAAGAATACCGAGGAAGTTTATATAGATCCTGCCAATTTACCCAAGGCACCGGCAGGCAAACAATATGAATTCTGGGCCATCGTTGATGGAGCGCCTGTTAACGGGGGCGTTATTACCGGCGAAATAAACGGCAGAAAGGTTCATATACAAAAGATGAAGAGTTTCGGTAAGGTACAGGCTTTTGCCATCTCCCTGGAAGATGCAGGCCCGGCAAAAACAAAACCGGATAAGGTGATGGCCGTTGGAAGTATTTAATTCTCCTTATTATTTATACAAGATTTTTTATGCCTGGAAATCATCCGGGCTTTTTTTGGCATATAACTGCCTGGCTACTCAGCAAAAATTCCTAGGAAATAAATCCAACCTGTTTCATCTCCCGTATCTGATGTACAATCATAAATCAAAAACATATAAAAACAGAATCATGAAACAGATCAAAAAATTATTTTTTGCAGTTGCGGCTATTTTATTTGCCCATCCATCTTTTGCCCAGAAAGAAAACACGGTAATGGTTGGCGGTGCCGCCATGTATCCCACAAAGAACATTGTACACAATGCCGTTAACAGTAAAGACCATACTACGTTGGTTGCCGCCGTTAAGGCTGCCGGCCTGGTAGAAACCTTGCAAAGCGAGGGGCCCTTCACGGTTTTTGCACCAACCAACGATGCGTTTGCTTTGTTGCCCGCAGGTGCCGTGGATAATTTACTGAAGCCAGAGAACAAACCGGCCTTAACGGGTGTTCTTACTTATCATGTGGTAGCCGGTCGATGGAGTTCTGCCGATATTGCCAGGATGATAAAGGATGGCAATGGCAAAGCAGAAGTAAAGACGGTAGCAGGTGGTAAGTTGTGGATCATGATGGAAGGAAAGAAGATCGCCATCAAAGACGAAAGCGGTTCGGTTGCTTATGTTACCATCAGCGATGTGAACCAGAGCAATGGGGTGATCCACGTAATTGATCATGTATTATTACCTAAAATGTAACAAAGTTGGTTTTTAAGTTGGATGAGTTAAACGGGCCTGTTCTTCATGGAGAGCAGGCCTTCATCTTTTCAGCAACGAGTATATAGCCGTATCAAGGAACCGGCCCCTGAAAAAATAATTCTCTTTAAAGTAAGCTTCTCTGATGAACCCGGCTTTCTCCAGCACTTTGCCCGAAGCAACATTCTCCGGATTGATATGCGCCTCAATGCTGTGCAGATTCATTTCTTCAAAACCATAATTGGCTGCAGCCAGCAGCGCTTCGTGCATGATGCCCCGGTTCCAGTAGCCGGGATGAAGCACATAGCCTACTTCGGCCCGGTAATGTTCCAATTGCATGCGCCAGTAACAGATGGTGCCGATCAGGGTGGCCGGGTCATTCGTCATTGCAATGGCCCACATGATGCTTTCAT
>DAOLIP010000019.1:0-43251 GCA_035328475.1 Ferruginibacter sp. | reverse complement strand
ATAGAGGCCTGTGTAGAGATGGCCACACATTTATCGTACTCGGGTTTACCTGTACCTTCCATAATACCCGGGATGGTGCGGAACTGGCGGCGTACTTCCTCCACCATTGCCATCGCTGCTTCACCTACAGCACGGATTGCCAGGGAAGAAAAGATAAAGGGGATCATTCCACCTACAAATAAACAGGCCAGTACATTTGCTTTATAAATATCGATGCCGCTGATTCCTGCCACGCCTACGAAGGCCGCAAACAATGCCAGCGCTGTAAGGGCAGCTGATGCAATGGCAAATCCTTTACCGCTTGCTGCAGTTGTATTTCCCACGGCATCCAGGACATCTGTTTTTTCACGAACATCAGCGGGCAATTCACTCATCTCAGCAATACCACCTGCATTATCGGCGATCGGTCCGAAAGCATCAATAGCCAACTGCATCGCCGTGGTAGCCATCATGCCTGCAGCTGCAATGGCCACACCGTATAAACCGGCACATTCGTAGGAGCCCCAGATGCCACCGGCCAATACCAATATCGGCAGAAAAGTAGATTCCATACCAATGGCCAAACCACCGATCACATTGGTAGCATGACCGGTAGAAGACTGACGGATGATACTCAACACCGGGCGTTTGCCCATGGCCGTATAATATTCAGTGATAATACTCATCAGTGCACCAACTAACAGACCAACACCAATGGCACCCAATACACCCCATTTGGTAAAGGGAACTCCACGTAAGCTCATTTGTTCAGGAAGTAACCAGTATACCAATCCTGCAGCGGCAATGGCTGTTAAGATCATGGAACCCCAGTTACCCATGTTCAGTGCTTTCTGAACGGAATTGGTATTGATCCCTGCATTATCGCTGATGCGGACAAACAGGGTACCAACGATAGAAAATAAAATACCTACACCGGCGATCAGCATTGGGAGAACTATGGGAGAGAATCCACCCAATACATCTGTTCCAATTACAACGGTCTGCTGACCAAGAACGATGGTAGCCAGCACAGTTGCTACATATGAACCAAACAGATCGGCACCCATACCGGCAACGTCGCCCACATTATCACCCACATTATCTGCAATGGTAGCAGGATTGCGTGGATCATCCTCCGGGATGCCTGCTTCTACTTTACCAACAAGGTCGGCACCAACGTCGGCGGCCTTGGTATAAATACCACCACCCACACGGGCAAATAAAGCAATCGACTCAGCACCTAAGGAGAAGCCGGTCAATATTTCTATGGTCTGCAGCATTTCTTTGTCGCCCATGGCTGCATGGGGTGCAAATATCTGCTTCAGTACAATGTATAATCCACCCAAGCCAAGTACGGCCAGGCCTGCAACACCCACGCCCATTACAGCACCGCCTGTGAACGATACGTTCAGTGCTTTGCTGAGGCTGCTACGTGCTGCCTGTGCGGTACGTACGTTTGCTTTAGTGGCTGCTTTCATACCGATATAACCGGCTGTAGCACTCAGTACTGCACCAATTACAAAGGCAATGGCTATACTCCAATGAGAGTGGGGATTTGCCTGCGCCATTACGGCTAACAGGATGCCCACGATCACTACAAAATAGCCCAAGACCTTCCATTCAGCTTTCAGGAAAGCCATTGCACCTTCTGCAATGTAATTACTGATCTCTTGCATACGGGGGGTGCCTGCATCCTGTTTGGATACCCACATGAATTTTATGAATGTGTACAACAGGCCTAAAACACCCATTGCCGGAACCAGGTAAATCAAATTGTCCATAAGTATAGTTGTTCTGAATTTTGGACGGCAAAAATAGGGTAAATGGGCCAAAAACGCACAGAATAGGTGGTTTTATTGCTATGAATTACAGGGAGAAAGCAGTTTTTGGGCAGGCTATGCTTTTATGTGGTCAAATGCGGCTCCTATGCAATCTGTAATATCACCCGAAAGCATGGCTTCCTGGCCATATTTCTCTGCAGCAATATCGCCTGCCAACCCGTGAAGGGAAGTGCCCAGTAATGCCGCATGTAAGGGGGTATACCCCTGAGTGAGTAAGCCAGTAAGTATCCCGGTTAGTACATCGCCACTGCCGGCCGTGGCCATGCCGGGGTTACCGGTACTGTTGAAATAGCCGGTTCCCTGCGGGGTGCTTATAAAACTGTAATGACCTTTCAATACAATGAAGAGATCAAGTTCTTTTGATTTTTGCAAAGCAAGTTCCAGCCGTTCAAAATCATTTTCGGTTTTGCCAAACAGTCTTTCAAATTCTTTGGGGTGAGGGGTGAGGATGGATGATGCAGGAATGCACCGGAGTAATGCTTTGTTTGCAGCGATCGTATTCAGTGCATCGGCATCGATGACCATTGGCTTATTTGTTCTCTGAAAAACCGTTGCAAGAAAATCCTTGCCTGACGAATGTATGCCGATACCGGGGCCGATACCAACCGCATCGAATATTTTAAGGTCGGGTGCCGACAAAAGATATTTTTCATCTTCTGCCAAGCACATGGCTTCCGGAACAGCTGTTTGAAGGATATCATAACCGCACCCGGGAATGAAGGAAGTAAGTTTACCCACACCGCTTCGTAAGCAGGCTTTGGCGCTTAATACGGCAGCACCCATCATGCCATAGGATCCGCAAAGTAATGCTGCATGTCCGTATGTGCCTTTATGCGAAAATCTTTTGCGTGGTTTGTACATGAGTTTGATCATTTCCTTATCCACCCATTCATGAACAGCAGGCTCATTATTTTCAAACCCTGTATGAAGCCCGATATGCAGCAGGTGAACATCACCACAATAATCTTCATTTTCCGGTAATAAAAAAGCCAGTTTGTAATTCTGAAAAGAAAGCGTGAGGGCAGCGCTGATAACCGTATTGCCTTTAGAACTCTTACCGGCAAACAGGCCCGATGGAAGGTCTATGGAAACAATGGTGCCGGATGATTGATTGATGTGTTCTACCAGTTCTTTGCTTATTCCTTCCAGTGGTTTATTCAACCCGGTGCCAAAGAGCGCATCGATAACAATATCCGTATCATTCAGCGCCGGGAAGAAATCTGCTGATTGTATAAAATGAATATCGGTGCTGCATTCGTGTAACCTTGCCAGGTTTATCTGAAAATCATTTGTGCCGATATTCCCGAATTCAAGAATGTAGACCGTAACGGTGCAGTTATGCTTAATAAGCATCCGTGCAATGGCCAATCCGTCGCCGCCATTATTTCCCTTGCCACAAAAGATGCGGAAATGAAAGCCCCCGAAATTTTTTCCGATCAGCCAGTTGCAGCAGGCGGTGGCAGCCCTTTCCATCAGGTTGATGGAAGTAATGGGTTCATTAGCGATGGTAAAAGCATCCCATTTATTAACCTGTTCCGCTGAAAAGATTTTCATATGTTAAAGTTACGAAACCTGTTAGGTTTAGTGGTCAAAAACTATAAGGTATATACGATCGGTTTAATTTTTTTTGAAGCTCAAAAAAAACTATAAGATTTTTGCTGATCGTCGGAGACGATCAACCATTGCATCCCGGTCAGAGACCGGGACGAGTATGCGTATCAGTACCGGCTGAAAATGACCGATTCGCAAATGATCTTAAAAGGTGAAGCAGCATCTACAGTGCGGCCAATGTTGCCAATATGATATTTCTTATGTAGGAACCTTTACCGGGCATGGTAAAATTACTTTGACAGGGATAATAGTTTCTTGTGCAGCTCTATCACCTGGGGCAATAACATTTCCTGCTCGTCATTCGTTAAAACAAAATCGCATAGCCGCATCTTGATGGATTCATCCATCTGTTTGTTCATCCTTGCCATTACTTCTTCCCTGGTAACTCCGTCGCGGTGCATGGTGCGTTGTATCCGGAGTGGAGCAGGGGCGGATATGCCGATCACATAGTCGAGAAATTCCTGGGCACCGCTCTCAAAAATAAGGGCCGCTTCTTTTATGGCGTAGGGAGTGGTTTGCTTCTGCATCCATCTTTCTGCATCGGCAAGGGTAGCAGGGTGGGTAATGGCATTGAGCTGGTTTAACTTACCAGGATCGTTAAAAACGATTTCTGCCAGTGCCTTCCTGTTCAGCTTTCCATCTGTATAAACCGCTTCACCAAACTGCTTTTTTATTTGCTGCTTCAGTTCATCATCTTCATTCATAATTCTTTTGGCAGCATCATCGGCATAGTATACCGGCACGCCCAGTGTTTCAAATACTTTGGCCACAGTGCTTTTGCCGCTGCCGATACCGCCGGTGATACCTATTCGGAGCATAGTGTTGATTGGTTGAAAGTGATGCAGGATGCAAGATCCGGGATCGGGTATCCTGTATCCTGTATCCTGTATCCTGTATCCTGTATCCTGAAAAAAAATCCGCAACCGAAGTTAAACCTCAATTACGGATTTTAGAATTTAGAATTTTTGATCTATTTCTTTGCCTCAGCAGCGGGTGCATTCACATTGGCCGTCCATTCCATGCTGATGGCGCTGCGTTCGATCTTGATATAACTGCCCGGGCTGGTCTCCAGTTCCAGGGTATTATCATCATTCAGTTTATTCACCTTGCCATGAATACCGGCAATGGTAACGATCTTATCTCCCTTTTGCAGGTTGTTGATGAACTCTTTCTGCTTCTTTGCTTTTTTAGCCTGCGGCCTGATCATGAATAACCAGAATACGAGGATCATCAGGCCCATCATAATGATAGTACTCATACTGCCTCCTTTGCCCTGGGGATCCATCATCAATAAAATACTTAATAGTTGCATGTTGTTTGTTTATTTGATTTAAAAGTTAAGTTCGGTCATTGTTTTGCTTTACCAAGCACTTCGCCTTTCAGCAGCAATTGCTGAAACTCAGGCTTTGCATTGGAGGTAATGGTAACGTGTTTTTCATTTGGCCCCACTCTTCCTTTGCTGTTAAATACCACTTTAATGAAACCGGTTTCGCCGGGCATGATAGGTTTTTCCGGCCGCTGCGGTACAGTACATCCGCAACTGCCGCTGGCTGTTATAATAACAAGGGGTTTGGTACCTGTATTTTTGAACCTGTAACTGTATTCTACTTTTTCGCCTTCAACTACGGTTCCGAAATTGTAGACGGAATCAATGATCTCTACGGTGGTGGAATCTTTCAGCGCCTGTTCGGTAATCTTTGCACCATCGTCGGCGATCTTATCCTTGCGGCGGAAATCACATGATAGTAATGTAAGTCCGCAAAGCAGCGCCAGGGTGATCTGTTTCATTTTGTTTTGCAAATGTATTTTATAAAGTACTGTTTTTAAAACTCTTTTTGTGTATCTTATTTTCAGCTGTCAGCTCTTTGTGAATGTTATCGAGCAGCCCGTTCACAAACTGCCCGCTTTGCACCGTGCTGTATTCCTTTGCCAGGTCGATGTATTCATTGATGGTAACCTTGGTGGGTATGGTCTCAAAGAACAGGAATTCGCAAACACCCATCTGCAGGATAATAAGGTCAAGTGCAGCAATGCGGTCGGCGTCCCAGTTATTCAGCTTGGGTTTTATCAGTTCCATACAGAGGTCTTTTTTATCCAGCACGGTCTGCAAAAGGCCTTTGGCAAATTCCAGTTTATCTGCACTCAGTATTTCAGCGAGGTTGTAATGCGAGGGTTTTTGCAGGTAGTTCAGTACCAACTGGCTCATCATCTCTGCGTCGTCGTCCCAGTTAATGAAATGTTCTTCCAGGTGCGTGATAAAATCTTCGTTGGGCAGCAGCAGGTTGCTGAAGATAAAGACCAGCATTTCCTTTTCAGCCTTTTTTTCCCGGCTCTGTACTTCTATATATTCTGCATATTCCGGTGAAGCCACCAGTTGCAGGTAGATCTTTTTCAGCAATTCGGCATCCACTACATGCTGGGGTTTCAGTTCGGCTATCACTTTTTTATAGGAGGGTTCTTCCAGTATCTTCCACAACAGTTCATTGCCGGCTATCTTGGTATTAATCTTAAGGTCTTCTGCTGTGGGCAGATGCTTGGAGGCTTTTTGCCTGGCATCAACCTCAGAATAACGAGCTACTTCGGTAATAAAGTAAAGCAGGTAGGTGAGGAGCTGGCGGCTCTGTTCTATCTTTTTGGTAAGGATGGTTGCTGCCTCTCCGGGTTTCAGGTCTCCGCTCATGCTGTCGATGCTGTATAAGGTCTGCATCACTTTTACCCGGATATTTCTTCTGCTGATCATGCTCAAGAACTTTAAAGGCGCAAAGATAAGGGTTTGGAGTTTAGGGTTCAGGAGGTTTAGAAGTTTAGCGTTTAGGGGTTTAGAGGTTATTAGCCTGTGGTTCTGACAAAAAATCTTTCCGCTTCTGCCAGTTAACTGTCTTTTTTACTGACAATGGACCATCAGTAGCCGGTTCGGGGCCAATTTCTGCCATCATTTCTTAATTATTGCTTTGGTATAAAATTGGTTTACATTTGCCGTCCGAAATTTTTCGGCACCAATTCTCAAATCAATCAAAACAAATACAACTATGGCTAAAGTTAAGAATGCTGCGAAACTGAGCATTACACCTTTGCACGACAGGGTTATTGTAGAACCTGCTGCTGCTGAAGAAAAGACCGCCGGTGGGATCATCATACCGGATACTGCTAAAGAAAAACCCCAGCGTGGAACTGTAGTGGCTGCCGGCCCGGGAAAAAAAGACGAACCCGTAATGGTAAAAGCCGGTGACACCGTTTTGTATGGCAAATATGCCGGAACCGAGATCTCCATTGAAGGAAAGGATTACCTGATCATGCGGGAGAGTGATATACTGGCGATCGTATAAAATCGATACAGGATACAAGATCCGGGATCGTGTATCCTGCATCTTGTATAAATTCTTAATCAACTAAAAAAATCAAACTCATCTATTATGTCTAAAATGATATTCTTCGATATTGAAGCAAGGAATAAAATGAAGAAAGGCGTTGATACGCTGGCTAATGCCGTTAAAGTAACCCTTGGCCCCAAAGGTCGTAACGTAGTGCTTGAACGTAAGTTCGGCGCACCCAGTGTAACCAAGGACGGTGTTACCGTTGCCAAAGAAATTGAACTGGAAGACCCTATTGAGAACATGGGTGCCCAGATGGTAAAAGAAGTGGCTTCTAAAACAGCCGACCAGGCAGGTGATGGTACCACTACCGCAACTGTACTGGCACAAAGCATCATCAGCGAAGGACTGAAAATGGTTGCAGCCGGTGCAAACCCAATGGATCTTAAGCGGGGTATTGATAAAGCAGTAAGCTTAGTGGTGGAGAGTTTAAAAAGCCAGAGCCAGGCGGTGGGTAACGATACTAAAAAGATCCAGCAGGTTGCAACGATCTCTGCCAACAACGATGAAACCATTGGTAAGTTAATTGCCGAAGCTTTTGTAAAAGTGGGTAAAGAAGGGGTGATAACAGTTGAAGAAGCAAAAGGCACCGATACTACTGTGGATATCGTAGAAGGGATGCAGTTCGACCGTGGTTATATCAGTCCGTACTTTGTAACCAACAGCGAAAAGATGCAGGCAGAATTGAGCAACCCATATATTCTTATTTATGATAAGAAGATATCTACCATGAAGGATATCCTTCACATACTGGAGAAAGTGGCTCAAACCGGCCGTCCACTGGTGATCATTGCCGAAGACCTCGAAGGTGAAGCACTGGCAACCCTGGTGGTAAATAAATTACGCGGTACCATTAAAGTGGCTGCAGTAAAAGCACCGGGCTTTGGCGACAGAAGAAAAGAAATGCTGCAGGATATCGCCATTCTTACCGCCGGTACGGTTGTTAGTGAAGAGCAAGGTTTTAAACTGGAGAATGCTGATCTTACTTATTTGGGTACTGCCGAAAGCATAACCATTGATAAGGATAATACAACCATCGTGGGTGGCAAAGGCTCTAAAAAAGATATCACGGCAAGGGTGAACCAGATCAAAGCTCAGGTAGAAACAACAACGTCTGATTACGATAAGGAAAAACTGCAGGAACGCCTCGCCAAACTGGCCGGTGGTGTTGCGGTATTATACATCGGTGCTGCTACCGAAGTGGAAATGAAAGAGAAGAAAGACCGTGTGGATGATGCCTTACATGCAACAAGGGCGGCTGTAGAAGAAGGAATTGTGCCGGGTGGCGGCGTAGCCTATATCCGTGCGGTTGCAAGCCTGGAACCAAAGGTAAAAGGACAGATCGCTGATGAGCAAACAGGTATGGCCATAGTTCGCCGTGCGCTGGAAGAGCCCATCCGTTGCCTCACTTCCAATGCAGGAATTGATGGTTCTATCGTGGTACAGAAAATTAAAGAAGGTAAAGGTGATTTTGGGTTCAATGCAAGAACCGAAGTGTATGAGAACTTATTTAAAGCGGGTGTAATTGATCCAACTAAAGTAAGCCGTGTGGCTTTGGAAAATGCTGCTTCTATTGCAGGTATGCTGTTAACAACAGAATGTGTGATAGCCGACAAACCAAAAGAAGAAGCACCCCACAGCCATGGTGCGCCGGATATGGGCGGAATGGGAGGATACTAAGAAGCTTGAATGTTGTGAAGGGCTGAAAATTCCTGAAAGATTTACAGCCCGAAAAAATAGAATCCCTCTTGCAGAAATGCAGGAGGGATTTTGATGAAAGTTCTTTACCAAATATTGTTTAACAGTTAAAATGAAGAAAGCCTATGAAAGTAAGTTGGAAGCATTTCTATTGTTATTTCAAAAGATTACTGGGATTTGAATCCAGGGACCACTGGGACGATAACCCTTTTGTGATCTTATAAAAAAAACCTCCTGAAGCAATACAGGAGGTTTTTTTTGCCTGACGCCCCGTCTGACCATTTCTTAATTTGAACCGGGCAAATTTTGTTATTTTCATCGGGTAAATCTTTCCGTTTATGCTCGGCATCATCGTTCAGCTTCTTGTTTCCTGGTTGCTCGTATGGCTTTTTGAAAAGAAAGGACTGGGCGTACTGGGTTTTTATCCAACAAAAAAAAGATTGCTTGGCTTTAGCTTGTTGTTTATCATTACTGCCCTTTGCTGTTCTTCTGATTTTATCATGCGGATGCTCTTTGCCAAACAGCAGTGGCAACTGAATCCGAAACTGACTGCCGGGCTTATCTGGAGCGGACTGTGGTGGAATATAAAATCGGTGTTGTTTGAAGAGTTCATCTTCCGGGGAGCGTTGATGTATATCCTGATCAGGAAACTGGGAGCAACGAAGGCTGTTATCATCTCTGCCATTTCTTTCGGGATCTATCACTGGTTCTCCTTTAATGTATTCGGCAATGCCATGCAGATGCTGATTGTATTCATTACTACCGGGATCATGGGTTTACTGTATGCCTATGCATATGCCAAAACCTTCTCCCTTTATTATCCCATGGCCATTCACCTGGGCTGGAACCTGACAAAGAGTGTGATCTTTTCCCAAACGGTGATAGGAGACCAGTTGCTGGTACCGGTAAAACCGGTGCCGGAGGTTACGGTTGGATATTTTATTTATTTCTGCATTATCTACCTGCCCCTGTTAAGCGCCCTGCTCATCAATTTTTTTGTGTTGAAACGGATGAGGCAGCAGGAAGTAACCAGGTAAAAAAACTGCCGGATTAACCGGCAGCTTCCATTGATAGATGCCAAAGCCTCAATATTTTTTAACCTGGTTATAATAGAAGAAACTTGGAGAGCCTTCTACACCGGCTTCTTCCATTTTCTTTTTCAGGGTTTCTGATTTGGAGAATTCGTCGGCCTTTTTCATATCCGATACAAGAAATACCATTGATACCATATGGTTATCGCCATACTCATAACCAAGCGCCCGGTCAGTAAGCCCTGCAGCGGTTCTGTTTGGTTGATCGGCATCAAACACTTTTTTCCATGCATCCCAGTCTTTAACCTTATGCTTTACCAGCACACGGGTACTGGTTGATGGGGTCATGTCCAGCATCTGCATATCCAGGAAGCTGATGGTGGGTGCACCAACCACGCCGCCTTTTTTCATTCTTGCTTTCAGGTCGGGGGAAGAAGCAAATTCTTTCGCCCTGGCTGCATCATCCATTTTTAAAACAACCATTACCATGTTGCTGTCATGAGCACCTCTTGCAATGCTGAAATTGTGCAAACCATAAGACTGCCGGATGGAATCGTGTGATTCATAGTCGGGCAGCCATTTAGCAAAATTGGCCACCTTCGCTATCACGGTCATCAGGCTCGGTGGCTTTACCGGGGCAGCAGGCTCGGGGGCTTTGGCTGCCGTTGTATCCTTAACAGGTTCATCTGCTTTTTTTTCTTCTGCGCCGTTGCAGGAGAAAAGAAGTGCCGCCATGCTTACTCCAACAGCAAACGGCATCAAAAACTTGAATTGCTTCATTTGTTAGATGTTTTGAGTTTGAAAAATAGTAAGGGACGGAGTAAAAGAGATGGGCTAGTGTATATAAATGTAAAACTATTGTTTAGCAAATCAAAATAAACCCGGCAGTTAACTGAAAATGCTGCTTACTTATTCCCCATCCACGATGCCGCCGTAGTCTATCAGCAGTTCTTCGCCCTGCTTTATATCGCAGAGGGTTTCAAAAAAATCGCCGTCGTTTATGGAGACGATGTTGGGAGTATCGGAATGATTCAGGAAAAGCGATACGTCCATTTTCTTAAATCCATGGGCTGGTAAGAAATAGTTCTCCTCATCGTACAGGCAATAATTGCCAACCAGGAATTGGGCGTGGGCAGGCAGGGTTTCGATCTCTTTTTTGGAAATGGTTATCCATTCATCGGCTGCGTCGGGTTTGCCAAACATATCGCGGCATCCTTTGGGAATATCACGAACAGCGAAAACACCAATGCCTTCAATGGCAGATGGACGAAGCATTACCCAGGTATTGCCGGAAAGTTCGTGAAGTAATTCCTGCTTTGTCATGCCTTCTGTTCAATATATCCCCGCACAATAAAATACTGTGCGGCGCAATAGGTGATCATGATAAATGCCCCTGCATAGGCAAAGGGCTGGTAAAATTTATTGATGGCGAGCAGCGAATCAGACAGAACAAAGAACGCGGCGCCTGCCAGGTAGCAGGCCGCTGCCTGCTTGTTCACTTTTAAAAACACATGCAGGCTGCATAGTAACATGGTACAGATAATAGCAGCATAGGCCATCACAGGCAGCTTCAGTTCACCGAGATGGGGGTAGAGCAGCCATACCAGTGAAAAGCCATAACCGGTCACCAATAAAATAAATACCGGGTATTTTTTCAGCAGGGAGATATCACCCGATTTTATCTTCAGGAAGTAGCTGATGTAAAAAATATGGGTGATCAGGAAACATACTAGTCCGGAGATGAAGAACAAGGCATGCTTTGATTCAAACATCAGCAACACATCACCGGCCCAGGAAAAGAAAAGACCGGTCATTAACAGTGTTCTTCCCTTAACCCCGTTTTTAGTAACATACATTAACAGCAACAATGCAGGAATGAGCAGGGGCTTGGCAATAAAATGCAACCGCTCCGACTGGATCAATATACCTGTAATATCCATTAACGTCAGCACCATAAAGGCAAGGGTTATCTTTTTCTGGCTGGGCTGTTGCATGTATGGCCTGGGTAACTGTTAATATTCAATGAATGTGCGGAAGGCATAAAATGCCCTGAGTGAATCTTTTATTTTCGTGGTATCGCTGAAAGGGCGGTTAAATCCTTCTGCCAGTTTATAATGTACCGAGTCGGAAGTATACATGATCACGTTGGACTTGTTCAGTTCTATCTTCTTTTTAAGGGCACCACCCTGGCTCATCACCCTGAACACCACTTTAAAGGCATAAGTGCCTGCTGCAACGGGGGGAGGAGCTACCGCCGAATCTTTTTTTACGGCGTTCAAAGAATCGGGTGGGGCAGGTGTTACAATCTTATTGGTGTCGGCCTCCTGTTTAACAACGGGTTCCTGCAAGGCTGTTTCCACGGCTGCGGGTTTTGTATCCCTTATAAAAAAATACCAGGCGGCTGCGCCGAGCATACCAACAACCAGCACTGCGGCTGCTATCCTCAACCCTTTATTACCCTTGCCGCCAGCCCTGCTTTCATCCCGGAAAGAAATGTCGTTGTCATCTGTTTTTTCTTTAACTACAGCAGGGGTTGTGTCTTCCGGTTTTGAACCAAAATTCTGGCCCTGGGTGAACTGGTATTCGCCCTGCTGGTTTTTGATCAGCATACCAATTCCTTCAATCCTGAATGGTTTGCCGATGTTGAGAAATTGCTTTCCCAATACAAGGTATGAATCAAGATCGGCAGCCGCCAGTGGTTTCATTTTTCTGGTTTGCTCAACGATATAGTTTATAAGCGCATCGTCTTCTGTGGCACGGGAATCGTATTTAAAAGAGATGGCATTATCCGGAAGGGTTGCATCTTTATCACTCTCCGTTGGCATCACCAGGTCGGGCGAAAGGGTAAACGTACCGATACCCTGAAGGGTGATTTCCTTCTGGTTGTAAAAATGCTGTGCCAGCAGTTGTTCTATTTTCATTGACAAAAGTTAAGCATAACAAACCTACAAGATATTCGGTACATAACAAAGGGCTGTCAAATTCAGTTTGAACCACAAATTGCCTTAGTTTTGTGTAATGATAACGGAAAAGGACCGTCAGTTTATTGTGTATTGGGAGCGGGAGCGGACCAAGCTGAATACTGTGAAAGCAAAACTGCTGAATGGTTTACCGATGGCTGTTTTGTTCAGTCTGCCGGTGTTGCTGCTGCTTTTTGTAGTACAGGTATTTCTTCCGGAATGGTATACCCGAATATCCAATACGTCCGGCGGCACGTTCATTGCCATCGTAGTGGCGCTGTTCATCAGTATCGTTTTCTTTGCTTACTTCCGTATGCATTATAAATGGGAAATGAACGAGCAGTTGTATCTTGAACTGAAGAGTAAAACGGGGGCGTCTGAAACAAATTCTGAAACCAACTAATAAAGTATAAAATGAACAGGAACAAATTTCTTTTAGGAGCCATTGTGGCATTCATATTTATTTCCGGCGGATGTAAAAAATCCAGCGATACCGGCTGTGGATTCACCGAATCCACTATTGTGGCGCCTGCATCAGAGATCGCTACCTTACAGGCCTGGGTTACCGCAAACCACCCGGGTGCCGTACAACATCCAAGCGGATTGTTTTATGAGATCACCAACCCGGGTTCGGGAACTACTCCTTCTGTTTGTTCTAACATCACATTTAAATATACAGGCTATCTAACCAACGGGGTTAAGTTTGAAGAAAATCTCACCGGGGTTACTTATGTGCTGGGGCAATTGATACCGGGTTTTCAAAAAGGTATTCCCCTGATCAAAAAATTCGGTACCATTAATCTTTTTATTCCTCCTTCATTGGGATACGGAAGCAACCAGGTAGGATCCATTCCGCCCAATTCCATTCTTCAGTTTGCTGTTCAGTTAATGGAGGTTCAATAATAAAATCATTTTCATTGAGCCACGAAGCCATTTCGGTTTTTGATATGTTCAAGATAGGCGTGGGGCCTTCCAGCAGCCATACGCTGGGG
The DNA here is from genome assembly GCA_035328475.1 of Ferruginibacter sp. Classification (GTDB taxonomy): domain Bacteria; phylum Bacteroidota; class Bacteroidia; order Chitinophagales; family Chitinophagaceae; genus Ferruginibacter. The sequence continues at coordinate 29,768 of DAOLIP010000019.1, read as the reverse complement.
CCATGGCGTGCCGCTCAGCGTTTTACCCAAAGCCTGCAGCAAAAAGACCTGTTGAATAATGTAAAAGAATTACGGGTGATCCTTTATGGATCGCTGGCCAAAACAGGGGTGGGACATGGGACCGATATTGCCGTACAGCTCGGGCTTTGCGGCGACGATCCGGTAACCTTTGACGTGAATAATATTCATGCAAAAGTTGCCGATATAAAGCACATGAAAAAGATGGTGCTGGCAGGTAAACATGAAATTGATTTTGATCCGGCAGAGGATATTGAGTTTTTAATGAGTGAATCGTTGCCTTTTCATCCAAACGGGTTGAGTTTCCTGGTGAATCTTTCCAATGGCGACAGTATCTCTGAAACATATTACTCAGTAGGCGGAGGCTTTGTGGTTAAGGAAGGTGAGGATCAGCATTCAGGTAACAATGTTCATCTTCCTTTCCCGATCAATACCGCCGATGAACTACTGCATTGGTGCATGAAAACAGGTTTGAATATCAGTGATGTGGTGATGGAGAACGAACATGTATGGCGTAGCGAAAAAGAAACAAAAGATAAAGTGCTTACGATCTGGCGGGTGATGAAGGAATGTATCTATCGTGGTTGTCACACCGAAGGTGTGTTACCCGGTGGGTTACAGGTAAAGCGTAGAGGGGCCGGGCTGAATAAAAAACTTACCGCCGGAAGATCATATTCTGATTACGACAGTTGGCTGAAAACAGTAAAACAAGGGGGGAGCGATTTTACCTACATACTCGATTGGGTAAGTTGTTTTGCCCTGGCGGTGAATGAAGAGAATGCAAGTTTTGGAAGAGTGGTTACGGCTCCAACAAACGGAGCTGCCGGTGTAATACCAGCCGTACTGCAATATTATATTGCCTTTTGCGGCGGTGACAGTGATGAAAAAATAATCCAGTTCTTACTGACTGCTTCTGAAGTGGGCAGCATCTTTAAAAAAGGCGCCACTATTTCTGCGGCCATGGGTGGTTGCCAGGCCGAGATCGGTGTAAGCAGTGCCATGGCGGCGGCAGCATTGACCGAATGTTTGGGGGGAACGCAACGCCAAACGTTAATGGCTGCCGAGATTGCTATGGAGCATCACCTGGGATTGACCTGTGATCCCATCGGAGGTTTGGTACAAGTACCCTGCATTGAACGCAACACAATGGGAGCCATCAAAGCGATCACGGCAAGCCAGCTGGCATTACAAAGTTCTCCCGACTATGCCAAGGTAAGTTTAGATGGCGTGATAAAAACCATGTGGGATACGGCGCTTGATATGAACAGCAAATACAAGGAAACGGCCGATGGAGGATTGGCGGTGAATGTGCCGTTGAGTTTATCGGAATGCTAAATTTGTGGTTTGTAGTTTGTGGTTGAAAAAAGTAAAATGAATTGGAAAGCTGTTTAACCTATATACACCCAACCACAAACCTCAAACTTGAAACCCGTTTATACTCCATATTTTCGTTTAATATCCCGATCCGTTTCCCGTTCTTTAATGGTCTCTCTTTTGTCGTAATGCTTTTTGCCCTTGCCCAGGCCGATCTCCATTTTAAAATAACCCGATTCTGCCAGAAAGATGCGCAGGGGAATGATGGAATAACCTTTCTCTTTTGTTTTGGCTTCTAGTTTCCGTAATTCTTTTTTATTAAGAAGAAGCTTTCGTTCCTGCATGGGTTCGTGGTTGGTGTAGGTGCCGAAAGCATACTCCGATATGTGCAGGCTTTTTACAAACAACTCGCCTTTACTGAAAATACAGTAACTGTCGTTAAAACTGGCCTTGCCCGCCCGCAGCGATTTTATCTCAGTGCCGGCAAGCACCATACCTGCAATATAGGTCTGCTCAAAAAAATAATCGTGGTGTGCCTTCCGGTTCAGTATCTCCAATGCGTTGCTTTTGGGCAAAGGTACGTGTTTGAGGCAATGATGTTTGTTGCTGATCAGCGATCCATAATGCCGGAAATACTATGTCACCCCTTTGGGGTTCGGCACAGCAATTATTGGGTTTACATTCTATAATAATGTTATCCCTTCGGGATTAAAAACCGGCGACCATCATACAAGTCTGAAAGGCTGACATTTTTTTAAAATGATATCAATTTTTTGTCCCATCGCATTGTACGTGTTAAAATTTGTCGCAAAAAACTATTATTTTATGATTGTCACGTAGCCTGTGATAGGGTCCCTTCCGCTTCCCGGTTCCAGGATATAGAAGTAAGTATCGTAAGGAACCGGCCGGCCTTTATAGGTTCCGTTCCAGGCTTTGTAAAGCCCGCGGCTTTCATATACGAGTTGCCCGGTACGGGTAAATACCTGCAGGTGGTTGTTGGGATAATCTTCTAAGTATTGTATCACCCAAAGGTCATTGATGCCGTCGTTGTTTGGTGTAAAGGTGTTGGGTATCCTCGGCATTTTTAGAACCTTTACAAACACATCATCCCAGGCAGTACATCCACCGGCTCCGGTTACGGTAAGCCGGTATGTAATATCGTTCTGCGGTGCAATACATCTTGGGTTGGGAATGTAACGGTCGTTCAGATAAGCAGCTGGCGTCCATAGGTATTGCAGGTTATCGCCGGTTGCCTGGGAAACAAGGGTAAGTTGTCCGCCGGATAATACAACCCTGTCGGGGCCTGCGTATACGGTAGGGTATGGATAAACAGTTATTGACTTTGTAAGCGTATCGCTGTAGCAACCATGACTGTTCATGCTGTATAAGGTTACCGAAAATGTTCTTACCGTTGAGTAGGTGTAGGTAACGTTTTGTGTGTGGCGTATGCTGCCGTCGCCCAAACTCCAGTTCCATTGAATGATGGTTCCATCCATACTGTTGGTTAAGTCAGTAATCGTTACCGGGTCGCCGATACAAACAGCGGGTTTACTAAAATCAAAATTCGTTTTGGGTTGTGGGTGAATATTGTTGAATACAATGGTTGTGTCTTTGATGCAACCGCCACCGCTGGTTACCCGCAGGGTTACATTGTATGCACGAACCGTGTTATACCGGTGCGTTGGATCTTTTACTGTGGAGTTATTATTTGCGCCGCTTGGCGGGTCATCAAAATTCCAGAAATATTGAAACAAACTTTCTGTTCCATCAGCAATGGTTGACCGGTTTGTAAAGTTTGCAAAAGCATTGGGCAAACAAACAGAAGCAGGCAATGAAAAATCCGCAACCGGTTTTGGTAAGATTATAAAAGGTAAGAATGATCCGGCCACAGAAGGCGTATCGCATTTACTGAGCAGGGTATTTCCATCACTGCCTCTTTGTAATACCATCTGGAAATTACCGGGCAACTGCATAGTGGAGGCAAGGCGAATAATGATCTGCGTGGTTAAACCATTGGCGCACCAGGCAGGAGCCGCACTGGCCACATTTACCAGGTACGTTCCGTTAATAATAAAATCGGAGCCGTCTGCTGCTACTGAAACGCACTGAACAGAATCGGCAAGCACCAGTATCAGGGAATCGGTACTGCATTTATCGTTCTGTAAATTATTCAGCGGAACAGGCATCAGTGATAGTACGGTAAACGGAAGCGCTTCGCCAATAGGCAGGCCATTATCACAGATATCCAGTATGCTGTTTCCATCGGTACCGTTTTGAACCAGCAGGTTGTAATTGCCAAAGGGCAGTGGCTGATCAAATGTAAGCAACACCGAATCGGTATCAAACCCGTTGGAACAACCTATGCCAGCCGCAGCGATCACATTTGCCAGGGGCGGGCTGATGGTAAAATCAGATCCGTTTGCTGCCAGGCTGCTGCATTTCATTTTTTTGTTAAGCCTTACCATTATTTGTGTGCCATCGCAACTGGCCCGGTTCGCATTAATTGCATGCGGTGGAATGGTATCGGTTATCACAGCAGTTCCTCCTCCAAATGAAAGTGAATATCCCTGTTGCGTGTCGGAGAAATGACTTACAAGCAAAAGATAATTATGCCCCTGAATAAGATTTGGACTTAGTGCGAAGGTGGAATAAAGAAGTTCCGGCAACGAAGCACAGGCAATAAAATTTAGACCTGTGTCATTGGCTCCTGTAGGGCCGTATGTTCCCGACCAGTTACCCGAAACGATCAGCGAAGTATCGGTATATACATCATCGGGATTATGACCGGTTACGTCATATAACTGCCAGTCGTAATCTTCATTCGGGTTATTGGGAACGATGATAAAATTCAGCGTGCCGCTTTGAAAGCAGGTGAACTTATACCAATACGGGTTCTTGTTTTGATAAAGGGTTGATGTGTCGCCGAAAATAGAACAGCCGGGAACATAGAGGATGTTAGAACTGCAAAAAGGTACACTGTCCTGGTAAAAAGTGGCTGTGCCGCAAACCGGGAAAGCCGTGGAAGGATTTTGTCCGAGTGCAGTACAGGGTGTTTGTGCAAATAATTTTCCTGCTGCGATCAGGAAGGTAATAGCAAGTATGGAAATTTTTTTCAGCAGCATATTTACAGTATGGGCCACTGCAGTAAAACGATGATTCCCGGATTATAGTACCTGCTGCAGATGCCGGTTAGTTCTTGAAGAGCAATAACAAGTTAGCCAATTTTTCCTTCAGGTCTTTGCGGTGAACGATAAAGTCGAGAAAGCCGTGTTCCAGTAAGAATTCGCTGCGCTGGAAACCTTCGGGCAGGTCTTTTTTGATCGTTTCTTTAATGACCCTGGGGCCTGCAAAACCAATGAGGGCCCCGGGTTCGCCACAGATCACATCACCCAGCATGGCAAAGGAAGCCGTGGTACCGCCAAAGGTAGGGTCGGTACATAAAGAGATGTAGGGTATCCTGGCATCGCTCAGTTGCGATAATTTTCCGGAGGTTTTCGCCAGTTGCATCAGTGAAAAAGCGCTTTCCATCATTCTTGCCCCGCCGCTTTTGTTGATGATCATGAAGGGTATCTTATGTTCTAAACAGTAATCACAACCGCGGCTGATCTTTTCGCCCATCACACTGCCCAGGCTTCCGCCGATGAATTCAAAATCCATGCAGGCTACTACCAGGTCGTGCCCGTTCACTTTTCCATGGCCTACGGTCATTGAATCGTGAATACCTGTTTTTGCATAGGTTTCTTCCAGGCGTTTGTCGTAAGGCTTCAGGTCAACAAAATGCAGGAAGTCTTTTGACCTGATGTTGGCAAAGAGCTCAATGTATTCGTTATTGTCGTAGATGATCTCAAAATATTCGTCGCTGCCGATGCGGTGGTGGTAATCGCATTTGGGGCATACGTATTTATTTTCGTTGAGTTCAGAAATGGTGCAGGTGTATTTGCAGGAAGGGCATTTCGACCACAATCCTTCCGGGGCATCCTTCTTATCCTTGGTAGAAGTGAGGATACCTTTTTTCATCCTTTTGAACCAACTGCTCTTCGAATCTTCGGCACTTCCTTCTTCACCGGCGAGGCTGGCATCAAAGTCTTCTTCTTTTTTCATATATGCAGTTTGAGGTTTGCGGTTTGAAGTTTGAGATCGGCTGCTTTCAGACTCCAACCTCAAACTTCAAACCTCAAACTATATTTATGCAATAGTGATACTCTTATCCAAATAAACATCCTGTATATTATTCAGTAACTCCACCCCATCCTTCATCGGTTTCTGGAATGCCTTACGACCACTGATGAGGCCCATACCGCCTGCCCGTTTATTAATAACGGCGGTGGTAACTGCTTCGGCCATATCGGTAGCGCCTTTACTTTCGCCGCCGCTGTTGATAAGACCCACACGGCCCATATAACAACCTGCCACCTGGTAACGGGCCAGATCGATGGGGTGATCGGTAGTTAATTTTGAATAAACAAGGGGAGAGGTCTTGCCGTGCTTAGTGGCATTATAACCTCCGTTATTTGTTGGTAATTTTTGTTTGATGATATCGGCCTGAATGGTAACACCGAGATGATTGGCCTGGCTGGTGAGATCGGCAGCGGTGTGATAATCCACGCCATCTACTTTAAAGCCGTTGTTGCGCAGGTAGCACCAAAGAACGGTGGTCATTCCCAGTTCGTGCGCCATTTCAAATGCGGTGGCCACTTCCTGTATCTGGCGGGTGCTTTCGGCACTGCCGAAATAGATGGTGGCGCCTACAGCGGTAGCCCCCATATTCCAGGCATCTTTTACTTTACCGAACATGATCTGGTCGAATTTATTGGGCAGACTCAGGAATTCGTTGTGGTTGATCTTTACCATCATCGGGATCTTGTGCGCATATTTGCGGCTTACAATACCCAATACGCCAAAGGTGGAAGCAACGGCATTGCATCCGCCTTCAATGGCCAGTTTCACTATATTCTCAGGGTCAAAATAAATGGGATTGGGTGCAAAGGATGCACCGGCACTGTGCTCTATCCCCTGGTCTACGGGTAAGATGGATACATACCCGGTTCCGCCCAGGCGGCCGGTATCTAATATATGCTGTAAACTTTTGAGGGTTTGGTTATTGCGGTTGCTTAATCTCCAGATCTCATCTACATGATCGGCTCCGGGAGTTGATATTTCTTTTTTTGTTATGGTCTTGCATTCATGATTAAGCAATGAATCGGCCTGGTCGCCCAGTAGCTCAATGATTTTTTTATTAGCCATGTCGTTTTTGGTTTTGGGCAAATTTAATATAAAATGTGTTTAAAGAGAAGAATTCGGCAATTATCGTTTAAAATCACAAAGGCACATAGGTAACATAGAAAATCACATAGTTTATCTATAAAAAACTATGTTTTCTATGTGGTTCCGGCTAAGGGATATTCAAAAATAACTCTTGCTCAGATTTTTGAAATAACCCGGAGCTTCCAGCAACCGGCTTCCATACCAGCTGAAGTATTCGCCATTAACCAATACTATTTTACATCCGGGCAGTAGTTCGGCCAGTTCATCAATATGTTTCTGTTTGAATGGATAGGGTTCGGAAGAGAGGAGAAGCAGTTTGAGGTTTGAAGTTTGAAGTTCGGAGATATTTGTTTCGGGATATCTTTTCCTGTCTGCAAAAATGTTATCGAAGCCGCATTTTGAAAGCATGTCGTGGATGAAGGTATCGCCGCCGATGGTTATGTAGGGTTTTTGCCAGATGAGGTAGGCGGTCCGGGGTTTGAAGCCTGATGTTTGAAGTTTGAGGTTTGCCCTTCGGCTACGCTCAGGATGGGTTTGTGGTTGGTCTAATTCTTTAATGCCATTGCTGATATTCTTAGTTAATGAATATGCCTTGTTTTGTTTACCGGTTAATTCACCGATATCATGGATCATTTGCAATGCATCGGCGAGGTTATTTACATTGGTAAGCCAAACGGGATAGTTGCCGGCCAGTTGCTCTACCTGTTCTTTTACATTCTCTTCTTTATTGGCAATAATCAGGTCGGGTTGTAATTGCCGGATGGTATCGTAATTAATGGTTTTGGTACCGCCCACCTTTGTTTTGGTTTGAAACCATTGGTTGGGATGAATACAGAATTTTGTGATCCCCACTGTTTCTTTTTCCAGGCCGAGGGAAAACAACAGTTCGGTTTGCGAAGGAACCAGCGAAATGATTCGTTTTGGGATATAGCCCAGGGCGGAGACATTATTCAGGAACATGGCATAAAAGTAAGAAAGGGGCATAAAAAAAGCTTCCACAGCCTTTTGATATTATATCAAACAACTGTGGAAGCTTAACTTTTTAAACCAACCAAGCACGGGAGTTGGTTTTCTCAGGATTTCATTGGATCTGCTTCCTAAAGGGGGTTACCTTATTTAGCAGAGTGGTTCCTTAATAATTTAATCCTGGTTTCAGTGTTCTTCAATTTAGCCATCATCGCTTTTTACGGCATAGGCTGGATATTGGTTTTTCTTTGGTTTTTCACCCACGCTTTTTACGGCAGTGGTGGTGGATACTGGTACTCTTTTGGTTTTTCGTTGCCATCATCGCTTTTTACGGCATAGGCTGGATATTGGTTTTTTCAAATACTTAGAGACCTGGGTTTTTCAACGGACAAAGAACTTAAAGCGAATATTGGTTTTTAAAGATCTTGGTTTAAAAATTAAAAGAAGTTGACTGATACTGGATCGTTTGTTGGTTTTTTACAAGTATTGGATTGAATTCTTTTGGCTTTAATCAGGATCTTGGATAACGATTGATATTTAATCTATCAATCAACTTCTGATACAAAGATGCAACAGATAATCATTCTGTACCAGAGCGATATTGCTCTTTTTTCGCGACAGTCTAATTACTGTCGCAATCGTATATATTCATTTTTTAGGGTGGGAGAGCTACGAGTAAATCTATCGTAGATCTACGTATGCGGAATGATGGTTTTTCGCCATATAAAAAATGCTGCACCGGTAAGATGCAGCACTGTAAAGGCTTTTGCCTATTCGTAAAATCCCGGCTAAGCTTATTTGCTCAGGCTCTGAATGATGTCGTATTTGGTAACAATGTGTAAAGCCCCACTTTCATCCCGGCTCAAAACCGCCCCGTTTTCCCTGGTGATATAAGTACTTAAACGCTCCACCGGGGTCTCAAAAGCCACTTCGGGGTATGCTTTTTCCATTACAGAACCCACGGTCTGGGTTTTTATATCGGTATTGTTAAGGATCTTATTGAATAAACCGCCTTCTGATATTGCGCCTTTGTTCTCGCCATTCTCCAGCACAGGAATGTTCTCAATATCGTATTTCTTCATCAGCTCAATGGCTGCTGCAACGGTATCTGTACTGGTTAAGCTGATCAGGCGTTGTGCGCCACGGCCACCCACCACATCTTTAAATGTTTTCACATCCAGGAAACCTCTCTCCAGCATCCATTGGTCGTTATATACTTTACCTACATACCTGCTGCCATGATCATGAAAGATCAATACTACCACATCATCCTTGGTCAGCCGGTCTTTCCCATCAGGGCCCTTGGCCAATTGCTGCAATCCCTGTACACAACTGCCGGCGCTGTAGCCACAGAACAAGCCTTCATCCTTTGCAATACGCCTGGTCATAACGGCGCCGTCCTTATCGGTCACTTTTGTAAATTCGTCGATCACACTCATGTCGTAGTTGGCTGGTACAAAATCTTCCCCGAACCCTTCACTTATATAAGGGTAAACTTCTTTCTGGTCAATCTCCCCGGTATCAAAGTATTTTTTTAACAGTGAGCCATAAGTGTCAATAGCCCATACTTTTATATTGGGATTCTTTTCTTTTAAATACATGGCTGTACCAACAATGGTACCCCCGGTTCCGGCTGCCACTACCAGGTGGGTTATCTTTCCTTCTGTTTGTTCCCATATCTCCGGGCCGGTTTGTTCGTAGTGCGCCTGGCGATTGGCCAGGTTATCGTATTGGTTCACATACCAACTGTTGGGTACCTCGGTAGCCAGCCTTTTTGAAACCGAATAGTAACTACGGGGGTCTTCAGGTTCTACATTGGTAGGGCAAACGATCACTTCAGCGCCTACGGCTTTTAATATATCCGCCTTTTCTTTTGATTGCTTATCGGTGGTGGTGAAAATACATTTATATCCTTTTACGCAGGCGGCCAGGGCCAGTCCCATGCCCGTATTGCCGCTGGTGCCTTCAATAATGGTTCCGCCGGGCTTGATCTTTCCTTCCTGTTCGGCCACTTCCAGCATTTTTAAAGCCATGCGGTCTTTGATGCTGTTGCCGGGATTGAAATACTCCACTTTTGCCAGTACGGTACAGGGTAAGTTCTTAGTGATCTTGTTCAGTTTAATGAGGGGCGTATTGCCAATGGTCTCTAAAATATTGTTTAGCCACATATAGAATCGTTATTTGCCGCAAAGGTAAGGAAATGGGGCTGGGGTACGAATATGAAACAAAGGATTAATTCGAAAATGATCTACAGATTATTCCTTGCAGGTTCTACCGGAATTGAGATTTATCATAAGCATATTTGTATTGTCCAATATCCAACGAAAACAAAAGAGAAAACATCCGGTATCCTGAAAACGATGAACCTCTGAAGCCGTATGCAATATTTAAAAGCACACCCAGATGGGTTAACTATTGTGAACGACATTAAAAGCCTCCTCCAGGGAGGCTTTTTTATTTTGCAAGAATCTCCAGGGATCTTTTAATGGCTTCATCGGAAGCATTGATCGTTTCAAAATAACCTTCATTGCGCCAAAGCTGCCTGGCAATGCCGGAGCGGATACGGTTGATAAGATCAGCCTTGAGTTTCTCATTCACCGCACTGAGATCTATTGAATCCCTGGCCGCCGCCTGTACAAATTGTTTCCAGTTGTCTTCCGAAAAAGAAAAGCCTTTTATATAGTCAGCGGGTGTTTTAAATGTTTTGAGCATGACCTGGTTCTGCAGGTAAAAATTATATGCAAAATTCCCGATGGTGTTTTTGTCATAGATCTTTGATGCATCGCTGCTGAAGCCTGTTGTATCCAGTGCAATAAAATAATCAGGTGTGATGCCGCCGCCGCCGTACACTTTTTTACCGGCCATGGTCTTAAAAACTTTTGTGGTATCGTTCTTAACAGAATCGGCGCTTTGTGTTTCGCCGTCATGATAGCGGTTTGTGATCTCATCATAATACAGTTTACTGCCGTTGTTGTATGGCCGCTGAATACTTCTGCCAATGGGCGTATAATACCTGGCCACTGTTAACCGTAAAGCACTCCGGTCGCTCAGGTCAAACTGCTCCTGTACCAATCCTTTTCCAAAAGATCGGCGGCCAATAATCGTGGCCCTGTCCCAGTCCTGCAAAGCACCTATCAGCACTTCACTGGCACTGGCCGTTCCTTCATCAGCCAAAACCACCAGGGCGCCCTTTTCAAATTGGCCCACCCGGCGGCAACGGTATTCCTTTTTGTCAACGTGCTTTCCTTCGGTATAGGTGATCAGTTTATCGCCGTCTAAGAATTCATCGGCAATTTCAACGGCTTCATCCAGTACGCCGCCACCGTTGCTGCGCAGATCGAGAACCAGTTTTTTAAGCCCGGCTTTCTTTAACCCTTCCAGTGCTAACATAAACTCCCGGTAAGTTTGAGTGGAGAATTTATTGAGGCGGATATATCCCACTTCCGTTGTCAGCATATAACTGGCATCTACACTTACCAGGGGAATGGCATCCCGGGTAATGGTTGCTTTTTTTTGCTGGCTACCTCTTAAATATGTAATGGTCACTTCAGAGCCACGATCGCCCCGCAGTAATTTTCGGAAGTTTTCTGCAGTTGTTTTTTTACCGGCAACCATGCTGTCGCCCACCTGTAAGAATTTATCCCCGGTAAGCAGGCCGGCTTTTTCACCCGGACCGTCTTTTAATACATTAATTACGTTCAGCGTATCATTAAAAATGTTGAACTCGATACCGATGCCATAGAATTTACCGGCCAGGTCTTCATTTACCTGTTGCAGTTCTTCGGCGGGGATAAAAACAGAGTGCGGGTCTAATTTGCTGAGGATGGCTTCAATGGCGGTATCGGCCAGTGATTCCATTTTCACATCATCTACATACCGGCTTTTGATAAGGTCCATTATTTCCTGGATAGGCCGGCGTTTTTCCAGAGAAAAAAAACTTCTGCCGGGCATATTATCCCTCATCTTATATCCCATGTACATGCCCACGATCATGGTGATGCTGAAAAGCAGGGGCAGCCAGACCTGTATCTTTTTGTTATTCATTTTGCGAAGATAGTAACTTAGGAATATGGAACCGGGAATTAGGAATTAGTTTGGACGAGCGGTATTGTTTGCGCCGGTAGGATATCAGGTACCAATAATAAAAAAACGCTAACTTCAAACTATAATATCAGAAAGATTAATGCCGATAAAACTAATTGCCGATAGCGGCTCCACAAAAACAGAGTGGTGCTTATTGAATGGGAAATCAACAAAGACCTTTTACACGCAAGGCCTCAGCCCGTATTTTCTTTCGGCCGAACAGATCGAATACATCATTACCGAAGAATTAAAGCCCAAAATGAAAAAGGAAGAGCCGGATGAGATCTTTTTCTACGGCACCGGCTGCAGCAATGCCGAAAATGTAAAACTGGTAAAGAAGGCCATTCAAAAGGTTTTCCCGGATGCTTCGGGGGTATCGGTCGATCACGACCTGATGGGGGCAGCCAAAGCACTTTGTGGGCACGAAAAAGGCGTGGCTTGTATCCTGGGTACGGGTTCAAACTCCTGTTACTATAATGGAAAGAAGATCATAAAGAACAGTCCGGGCCTGGGCTATGTATTGGGTGATGAAGGCAGCGGTGCTTACCTTGGTCGTAAAGTGATCCAGTACTTTCTTTATAATACCTACGATGCCGACCTGATGGACCGGTTCAACGCCAAATTCAATACCAACAGCGATGAAATACTCACGGCCGTGTATAAAAAACCATTGCCCAACCGTTACCTGGCGTCTTTTGCCATATTTTTGGCCGAGAACCGGGGGCATTATATGATCGAGAATATCATTGAAGACGGGTTCAATGATTTCTTCTTTAACCATATTTATAAGTACCGGGAGAGCTGGACCATGCCCATTCATTTTACCGGGAGTGTGGCCTATGGTTTCCGGGATGTTTTAAAAGACCTTTGTAATTCTTATGAACTGGAATTGGGCAAAGTGATAAAAAAGCCCATGGATGGATTGGTAAAGTTTCACCGTTAAAAGAGTTTATGGCGTTTAAACAGATAACAGAATCAGAATCAAAATACAGGCACCTGGAAAAAATGCCGGTTGCAGAAATACTGAGCAGCATTAATAAAGAAGACCAGACCGTTCCGGCTGCCATTGAAAAAGTAATACCGCAGATAGAGCAATTGGTAACCGTGATCGTTGATAAGATGCTGGTGGGTGGAAGGTTGTTTTATATTGGTGCAGGCACCAGCGGCCGCCTGGCTATTGTAGATGCCAGTGAATGCCCGCCTACTTACGGTGTTCCGCAAGGATTGGTTATCGGAATAATAGCCGGTGGAAAGAAAGCCATAACAGAAGCAGTTGAATATGCAGAAGATGATGTGGAACAGGGCTGGCTTGACCTGCAGTCCCACAACATAAATGAAAAGGATGTGGTCATTGGCATTGCCGCCAGCGGAACAACTCCCTATGTGATCCACGCACTTAATAAATGCCGGGCCAATAATATCATTACGGGCAGTATCTGCTGCAATCCCGGAGCGCCATTGAGCGCTGCTTCTGATTACCCGGTTGAAGCCGTGGTAGGACCTGAGTTTGTAACCGGCAGTACCCGCATGAAAAGCGGCACCGCACAAAAACTCATTCTCAATATGATCTCCACCACCGTTATGATCCAGTTGGGAAGGGTAGAAGATAATAAGATGGTGAATATGCAGCTCACCAACGACAAACTGGTTGACCGTGGCGTAAAGATGCTGATGGAAAAAACAGACATAACCGATTATGAAGAAGCAAAACAATTGCTGCTGAAATCCGGAAGTGTTAAAAAGGCTGTAGAGAGCCGCCGGTCATAAAAAAATCTTGGAAGGGTTATGTAATTTTACTAATTTACGTATCATATCGTATTAGTCATTAAAAAACTCCTCTTATGAATCTTAAACTTTTACTTTCTTCAACACTTATTGCCACCAGTTTAGTTTCATCGGCACAGGATGCCAACAGAACATATGCCATTACCGGCGACGGCAATGGCGATTTTATGTGGATGAACATACGCCAGGTGGATATTGGCTCCGGCAAAATAACTCAGGATATATTCCAGCGGGCTAAAACAAATTTTGTGATGATGGATGCCGATACCAAACAGCCGGTTTCTGCAAATGCAGGTATTGCTGCTTCTTATTCTCCAACAGCCACCATGGTTGCTGCTGCTGCATACGATAAGAATCACGACAAACTGTTTTTCACTCCCATGCGCATAGGTGAGCTGCGCTGGCTTGATCTGAATGCCAAAGGAGATGTTCAGAAATATTATACACTCAGATCTTCGTTGTTAAATTCAAGTGAGAATGTAAGAGATGAAGCAAAGAATTTCACCCGTATGGTGATCGGCGCCGATGGTAATGGCTATGCATTGACCAATGATGCAACCAGGCTAATCCGCTTTACCACCGGAAAGAAAGTGGTAATTACCGACCTGGGCGGTTTGATAGACGACGAATCGAATAAGACCATTTCGGTACATAATCAATGCAGCAGCTGGGGTGGCGATATGATCGCTGACGCCTATAACAAACTGTATATTATTTCTGCCAACCACTATGTATTTTCTGTAGACGTGGAAACAAGGGTGGCAAAGTATATTGGTTATATCAACGGCCTCCCTGCCAATTACTCTACCAATGGTGCAGCGGTTGATAAAGACGGAGCCATTGTGGTAAGCAGTGCTAACGCATTTGCGGGCTACTATAAATTCACCCTTGCCGATTACAATGCAAAAAAGATAGAAGGTTCTGATATGGTCTATAATGCTTCTGACCTTGCCAATGGTAATTTGTTATTGCAGAAGGAAGCCGATGCCGCCAAAAACTTTGGATCAGCCGATTTCAAAGCCGTAGTGCCTGTTATCACCAACGAAGCGCATATCTTCCCCAATCCCGTAACATCAAACGAATTCAAAATATCTTTCAACGGGCAGGCTGCCGGTCGCTATAATGTAACCATCACCGATCTTTCCGGTAAACCGGTTATGAACAGGGTGGTTAATGTAGCTGCAAAAACACAGGTAGAAACCATTCCGCTGAACAGGACTTTTGCAAAAGGCGTATACATGGTTAAAGTAACCGATGCAAACAATAAATTTATTTTCACCGAACGCATCGTGGTACAGTAAATATATTATGGTTATTAAGTGAGGGTTGCCGTTTTTTGCGGCAACCTTTTTTTTTATCAGACTGTTGTATCTCATTTCAATTAAATTCGCAGAAATTTGCAGCAACACTTCAAGCAAAATTCTTGCAGAATATAGAACCATATTACAACTGGCGCCATCTTTACACGGCTGAAGAAGATGACCGTTCGCCTTTTTTCCGCCGCACCTACAGCGAGTTTGAATTCTCACATACGGTATATAACTATTTTATCCACCCGCAATGGGATGAATTTGGATCGAGAACGCTTTATATGAAGATACTGTTTGCCGATTACGAGCAGAGCTATGCCATTATTGAACTGCTGGGCGAATGGAACGACGCCATTGAGAACGATATCATGACCCTGCGCCGGGATATCACCGATATCATGTTCCACCAGGGCATCAGCAAATTCATCCTTATTGCCGAGAATGTGCTGAACTTTCACAGCAGCGACGACAGCTACTACGAAGAATGGCGGGAGCAACTGGAAGATTCCGGTGGCTGGGTGGTGATTCTGGATATGCCTTCACAAAGTCAATACGACTTTAAACAGGCCCGGCTTACCAACTATATTGAACTGCTTGATTTCCCCCAATGGCGTACCCTTAAGCCCGAGATCATATTTCAGCAGATCGACAATATGATGATCCGGAGAATTGAGTAAACCTTATGTTTGTTATTCTTCCGGGATAAAAAGCCTCCATTATTGCTGTATTTGAGCATCGTAACGTATTTTTGTATCCCAACTAACAACCTAATGCTTTCGCTATGACCTGGAAACATTTTTTCACTTCCTCCATCGGTAAGAAATTCATCATGGGCCTTACGGGTCTTTTTTTAATAACGTTCCTTGTCGTTCATTGCACCATCAATGCAATGATCTTTTTTAATGATGGCGGAGATACGTTCAATCACTGGGCGCATTTTATGGGTACCAACCTCATCGTTCGTACCATGGAGATCGGTTTGTTTGCCGGTTTACTGCTGCACATTATCCAGGGATTTGTTTTGTGGGCGCAGAACAGCAAGGCACGCCCGGTAAAATATGCCATGAACAATGCGGCAGCAAACAGCAAATGGTACAGCCGCAGTATGGGGCTGTTGGGAACCCTGCTTTTGCTATTCCTCATCCTGCATATTTATCATTTCTGGACACCCTCCCGTTTGGGAGGCATTGCCGATATTCATTCATTAGAGGAAACAACCCTGGCCACTTACAATAACCAGGCGGCACTTAACCTGTATGCCGAAATGCAGATGGTATTTCGCGGTAACCTGCCGGTAGTACTTATATACATAGCAGGGGTGATCTCTCTTGGCTGGCATTTGCTGCACGGATTCCAGAGTGCCTTTCAAACATTTGGTATCAATCATAAAAGATATACACCCATCATTAAAGCATTGGGAATGGCATTTTCAATCATCGTTCCATTGATATTCGCCTTAATGCCGATCGCTTTTTATATGGACTGGATAAACTAATTAACCATTTAACGAATTAACCAATCAACTGAGTTACCATGTCTTTAGATTCTAAGATTCCCCATGGCGAGATGGATAAAAAGTGGACCGATTACAAAGGTCACGTGAAACTGGTAAACCCCGCCAACAAGCGCAAACTGGAAGTGATCGTAGTAGGTACCGGTTTGGCCGGTGCATCTGCAGCTGCCTCTTTAGGCGAGTTGGGTTATAAAGTAAAAGCATTTTGTTTCCAGGACAGTCCACGAAGGGCACATAGTATTGCCGCACAGGGAGGCATCAATGCCGCAAAGAATTACCAGAACGACGGCGACTCTGTTTTCCGTTTGTTTTACGATACCGTGAAAGGTGGTGACTACCGGGCCAGGGAAGCAAATGTTCACCGCCTGGCAGAAGTAAGCGCTGCCATCATTGACCAGTGCGTGGCACAGGGTGTTCCTTTTGCAAGAGAATATGGTGGTTTATTAAGCAACAGAAGTTTTGGCGGAACACAGGTGCAGCGTACTTTTTATGCAGCCGGACAAACAGGCCAGCAATTGTTGCTGGGCGCATACAGCGCTTTGGAAAGACAGGTAGCGCTGGGTAATGTAACGCAATACAGCCGCCACGAGATGCTGGATATTGTTATGATCGATGGTAAGGCAAGAGGCATTATAGCAAGAGACCTGGTAAGCGGAAAATTAGAACGGCATTTTGGTCATGCAGTATTACTTTGCACCGGCGGATACGGAAACGTTTTCTACCTCAGCACCAATGCCATGGGCAGCAATGTTACCGCTGCCTGGAAGGCACATAAAAAAGGAGCATTCTTCGGTAATCCTTGTTTTACTCAGATTCATCCAACCTGTATACCCGTTAGCGGAGATCACCAGAGTAAATTAACCCTGATGAGCGAAAGTCTGCGTAACGACGGGAGGATCTGGGTTCCCAAAGCAAAAGACGATAAAAGAAAAGCAGTTGATATACCGGAAGACGAAAGAGATTATTATTTAGAGAGAAGGTACCCGGCATTTGGCAACCTGGTTCCAAGAGACGTGGCATCAAGGGCGGCAAAAGAAAGATGTGATGAGGGGTATGGCGTGGGTACCACCAAAATGGCCGTGTACCTCGACTTTGCCGATGCCATTAAGCGGTATGGTAAAATTGAAGCCGGCAAACAGGGTTTATCAAATGTGGATGAAGCTGCCATCATCAAACTAGGTAAAGCTGTGGTGGAAGAAAAATACGGCAACCTGTTCGAGATGTATGAAAAGATCACCGGCGAAAATCCTTACGAAATGCCGATGCGTATCTACCCGGCCGTGCATTACACCATGGGTGGTTTATGGGTGAATTATGAACTGCAGACAACGGTGGAGGGTTTGTATGCATTGGGTGAAGCAAACTTCAGCGATCACGGCGCCAACCGGTTGGGAGCAAGTGCGCTGATGCAGGGGCTGGCAGATGGATACTTTGTTATACCCTACACACTCGGTAATTATTTGGCCGATGACATCCGTACAGCATCCATTGTTACATCACACCCGGCATTTGAAGAAACAGAGAAAGCGGTGAGTGACCGGATCAATAAACTGATGGGCATAAAAGGAAATCAGACCGTCGAAAGTTTTCATAAACGCCTGGGAAAGATCATGTGGGATAAATGCGGCATGGCCCGTAATGCAAAAGGTTTGCAGGAAGCCATCACCGAAATTCAGCAATTGAAAAAAGAATTCTGGAGTGATGTAAAGATACCCGGTGAGATCAATGAAATGAATCCTGAGCTGGATAAGGCAGGCCGTGTGGCAGACTTTATTGAACTGGGCGAGCTGATGTGCAAAGATGCATTGAACCGGAATGAAAGCTGCGGCGGACATTTCAGGGAAGAGTCGCAGACGGAGGACGGAGAAGCTAAGCGTGACGATGATAACTACAGTTATGTGGCGGCCTGGGAATATAAAGGAGAAAGCGACTGGCAAATGAATAAGGAACCGTTGAATTTTGAGATCGTAAAACCAACGCAAAGAAGTTATAAATAAAACCGATTTACCGTTAAGTAATCATATATGGAGCACTACACAATGAACCTCACACTGAAAGTGTGGAAACAAAAGAACAGCAATACCGCCGGAAATTTTGAGACCTACCAGGTAAAAGATATCTCATCTGAAATGTCTTTCCTGGAAATGTTTGATGTACTGAACGAGCAACTCATCCGGGAAGGTAAAGATCCCATTGCATTTGACCACGACTGCCGCGAAGGGATTTGTGGTATGTGCAGCATGTATATAAACGGAAGGGCGCATGGCCCCTGGGCGCAAAACACCACCTGCCAGTTGCACATGCGTGCTTTTAAAGACGGCGATACCATTGTAGTAGAACCCTGGAGGGCAGCAGCTTTCCCGGTGATAAAAGACCTGATGGTTGACCGTACGGCCTTCGACCGCATCATACAGGCCGGTGGATATATTTCTGTTAATACCGGAAATGCCGTGGATGCCAATGCCATTCCTATTGATAAGAAAGATGCCGATGCTGCATTTATGGCGGCTGCCTGCATAGGTTGCGGCGCCTGCGTAGCCACCTGTAAAAACAGCAGTGCCATGCTATTTGTGAGCGCCAAGGTCTCCCAACTGGCTTTGTTACCGCAGGGAGAACCGGAAAGAGAATCAAGGGTTCTGAATATGGTGGCACAAATGGATAAAGAAGGTTTTGGTAACTGCACCAATACCTACGCTTGTGAAGCAGAATGTCCGAAAGGAATTTCTGTTGCAAACATTGCACGTATGAACAGGGAATACCTGAAAGCAGGATTAAGCACAGAAGATTAATACCTAGATCCGTGCGCTAACCTGCAAAGAGCAGATGCCCTTGTTTTTACCAGGCATATCATTAACGTTTGCTCCGCCAGGCATTATCCAGCGATAAAGGCCCGCTTCCTTCAACCAGAAAAAATAAAAGCAGCAGAAGGGTCATTCCTGAAAAAAGTAATTCGGTTCCTCCCGGAAGAATTTCCTGCACTGAGTTTGTAAAAAAGACAGCTCCCAGCAGAATGGGCAGTTGAAACAATACTGCGATACGGGTAAACAAACCCATAATGATCATCATTCCCCCAAAAAGATGCAGCCAGGGAATAAACATGTTAAGCCAGCTTGTATTTCCTGTAACAACAGAACGGGAAATAAGCGCTTCAAGAACTTCTGTCTCTTTTAAAAACTGGATGCCTTTCAAAAAAAGGCTGAGACCCAGAAAGGTCCGCAGCACCACAAACCAGTTACGCTGGTGTTTGCGGCTCCAGTCATTTACCTGTTGTAGATACGTCATGGCTTTGTATTTATCTGTTACCAATAAATATTGCTGATAAAGAGGCCATTTCGGGTTAAAGGAATTCCTTAAACGGGACTTATTTTATTACGTTCCCTTTTCGCTTGTTCTTAATGGTGAACACCCGCGAAAGGTTGAATCCAAAATGAATATCGCCTTTGAAAAAATCCCCGGTTGTTTCGGTGATAAAGGTCTTTTCCGTCATGCCGGTTGAATTGGTGAACTGCAGCTGGAATACGTGTCCGCCTGTTTCAATATCAAATCCTACGGCAATGGAATTTTTGGTTCCGGGTAATCGGTAATTTTCTCCCGGAACAAAGGATATGGGCAAAATATGGTAATACTCAAAATTGAAACTCAGTCTTTTTGAGAATTTTATTCTTCCCCCGCCTCCCAAAGCGAAAATATCATTGGGATCGGTTACAGCCTGCGCAAGATTGTAATGTACGTAAGACGGCATCAACTGAAGAGAAAAACCTTCGCTGAATTTTTTTGCAATAATGAGCTGGTGGGCATAGGATATTCGGGATGTATAAAAGTTCTGGCGCTTCGGATCTTCCCATTTCAGTGTTTTAAGCATTACCGTTGAAGCGGCACTGATAGAGATGGGGGAGGACCAGCGTCCGCCTTTAGACTGCCGTAATATTTTAAATTTATAAAAGGCATCATATTGCTTTTGATACGTACTGCGGCCAATACCTACCATGAGCCTGTTTGATATTCCGTAATCCAGCCCCATACGCATGGTGGCCTGGTCAAGCCCGAACATTTCATAACCGCCTTTATTTATCATACCAAAACGGTGAGAGATCCTGACATCCAATACTCCCGCAGCCACATTCTCTATTGAATGGCCATTGATAAGCCTTGTTGTTTTGAAAGTAGCGGTGGCATAGTCTCTCTTCTTTTCCTTTTTGCTGTCTTCCTCCAGCATTTTCATAAGGTCATCCTGGGCATAAAGTTTTGAAAGACCGGTACTGAAAAGGCATATAAATAAAAAAAGGTTTTTCATCAATCAGAATTTTTAATTGTTTAGCTTTTGGGTTCATACTTGCAGTCGATAATGATATCAATACTCTCCGATATCTTATCCGCTACCAGCGAAGGGATGCTGATGTTAAAATCCTTTAGTTTAACATCAAACTTTGAATAAGCGCTTACTTTTCCTCCTTTAATGGTCAGGCTGCCTTTTGCAGTAATATTTTTTGTAACGCCATGCAGGGAAAGGTCGCCCTCAACAGTAACAGGATAGGTCCCGTCTTTTAAAAAATTAACCGTTGAGATATTTTTAATGGCCCCTTTGAAGGTTGATTTGGGGTATTTATTGCTTTCTACATAGTTCTCATTAAAATGTTCTTCCATCAGCGCACTGTGAAAATGGAAACTTTTGACCAGAATGGCAAACACCATATCGCCGGTTTGCATATTCACTACGCTGGAGACCTCGTTGTTATCGGCTTCTACTTTTTCCGGTGATTTTGCCCGGGAGTAAAAAGTTGCTTTGCCTGTTTTGGTCATGTAAATATTCTGGGCTTCTGCAAACAAACCAAGCGAAAGCGACAGTAGTAAGAAAAATAATTTTTTCATAGATTTAATTTTAATTATTGGGAGTTCCCGAATCGATCCATTTTTGAATTTTGGCCAGTGTGCAGTTGAGTAATTTATTGGCACCCTTCGGCATCGTTCCCGTTGCAGAAGTGGATCCCATCAGCCTGCCATTCAGTGCCTGAACCTTTACACCTGCATAAGTATCCAGTATCACCCCCGAAGCAGCATCAGTTGTATTATGGCATCCGCTCATGTTACAACTTGAACTCATAATGGGCGCCACATCGGTTGAATACTTTGAAACGGCTGTGGTATCGCAGGGAAGTTTGCTGTCTGGATATAACAGTTCAGCCTTATCATAATAACAGCTTCCCAATAGTGCTGAAGTAATAAAGCATGCCAGGATAAATAAGATGTTCTTCATTGGTATCTTTTTAAATCGTTTGTATATTTAGTTATTAGGCGATCCGGCTGTTACCCATTTTTGTACCTGTTCAATCTTGCAGTCAGAAAGTTTATTGCTTCCCTGCGGCATAGAAATGAAACCTGCCTGGTGCTTAATGCTTCCCATCAGTTTCCCGTTAAGTGCAATGCTTCTTACGGCTGTATGCGTACTTACATCAATTCCGCCACCAAGAGAAGATGGATTATGGCAGCCTTTGCAATAGGTATTCATCAGTGGTGCCACGGCACCTGAGTAAGTGAAAACAGCTGTATCGCAGTCATTGCATGAATTATTTTTTGCACCCTGTAATATCCACTTGTAAATAATATCTTTTTGTGCCTGTGTAAATGGTGCGGCAGGCGGAGGGGGCATTCGGTCGCCACCTGTTTCATTCAGTACTTTATAAAGTTTACTGTTGCCGGGATTTCCGGGACGTACACCACCCGTTGCCATGATATTTCCATACGTGGTCAGGTTTACTCCATCCTCATGTGTAATGGCATCGTGGCAGCCACTCATGGCACAACTTGAGTTGAGGAGGGGTAATACTTTGTTCTGGAAATAAACGGTATCTGCACTGCAGGTTTGTTCGCCGCCTGAAACAGGGGTTTCAATAATCTGTATCGGGATCTCGTGTTTGCAGGATACAATGATCAGCAGGAAAAGTATAAGACCTATGATCTCTACCAATCCGAATTTGCTGACGTGGATTCTTGAGTTGTTTATTTGCATTTGTTTCATGATTTTAAAATGGTTCTTCACAGGTATCAGGCTTTACTTACCCTGTAAAAGTCCTCTTACAATAATTACATCCGTAAGATACCCGGTGCATATACCCTTGATGATGGCCGAATCACCTGCTTTCATATCATGCTGAACACTTCCTTCCATGGTACATCTTACCGTACCCATTGCAGTGCCATCCAGGGCAATTATACTTTCGCCTTTCTGGTTTTTCGATATTTCTGCTATAATGCCGCCTACCGCCAGCACTTTATCAAGATAAATACTGTCGGCATGCGCCTCGTTTGTTTCATAATCTGTTACCAGGCTGTTTGCTGTTACTGCAACCGCTTTTATATGTGCCACATTCCGGTGTGGTTTGTTATACATCCTGTAACCGACAAAACCCCCGGTTATAACCGTTAGCAGCACCAGTAACATGATCCACCTGAATAATTTCTTCTTTGCCATTGACATAAAACAATTCGCTTTTTATTCAATAAAAATAGGGCCAATCTGCTTTGTGCTTTTCGTCTTTATTCTGAACCTGCAGTTTAACATGCCGAACCTGTATTTAAGTTTTCTTAAAACAGGCCGGCATGTTGTTTACCCTGTTATCCTGATAAAAACTACTTTTAATCTGAATACCGGTGACCCGCATTTACCCAGTTGGTGAATATTGTTTTTTCAGCTGCAGTAAAGAATGGTTGCGGACTTTTAGGCATCTTTGTCCAGCCTGATGTATAAAGCACACTTGTATGATTGATCTGGCTCCACTTGGATACAATATTGCAATCAGAATCAAAATTGTACCCGGCTGCATTATTGCCGCTTCCTACATGGCATCCATTACCATTGCACCTGGTTAAAATCAGGTTCCGTACCTGTGCAAACAACGGGCCGCTTGGTATCACACCTACTGTTGCCGTCTGTGTTTTAGTACAGCCATTTGCATCTTTAACACCCATCACATAATTCCCTGCATTGAGGTTTGAAAAGACATTACCTGCCTGGTAGGCGCCGCCATTGATATTGTACGTGAACCCCGTTGAACCGCTGGCTGTAACAGTAATGCTTCCGTTATTTGTTGGCGAAACACAAGGAGTGGTATTTGTAACAGCCGTGGTAATAACAATGGTTACGTTGTTGCACGGACTTGTAGCGGTAAGTATAACCTGTTTGGTTCCCAAACACCCGTTAGAGTTTTTAGCCGTTACGGTATAAGTTCCTGCAGCCAGGTTACTGAATGTACCGCTTGCCTGGAAAGTGCCGTTATTCAAACTGTACGTAAAGCCGGTACCGCCGGTAGCACTTGCGGTAATAGATCCGTTGCTCTGCCCGGTTGAAGGATTAACCGTTGTAGTGGTTATAACTACCGTAATGCCTGCACAGGGGTTTGTAGCACCCAGTGCCACCGTAGTTATGCCGGTACAACCGTTTGAATTTTTTGCAGTGACCGTATAGTTTCCTGCTGCCAGGTTGCTGAATGTTCCGCTTGCCTGGAATGTGCCGTTGTTCAAACTGTATGTAAAACCGGTACCCCCGGTTGCGGATGCAGTTATTGATCCATTGCTTTGCCCGGCAGTTGGCTGAACCACCGTTGTGCTTACCACCACATTTATTCCGGCGCACGGGTTATTGGTACCAACTGTAATCTGGTTTGTACCTATACAGCCTGCTGCGCTTTTGGCAGCAACAATGTATGTACCTGCGGCCAGGTTATTGAATGTACCGATGTTTTGAAATGCACCACCGTTGATACTGTATGTAAAACCGCTTCCACCGCTTGCGGAGGCTGTAACAGATCCGTTCGACTGATTGGGTGAAGCATCTGTTTTTGTAAGTGTAACGTTGATGGTAACTCCCTGGCAGGGGTCGTACGAATCAATCTGAATGATTACGGTATCGGTACAGCCTGCTGAATTTTTTCCAACTACATTGTAATTGCGGAAAGGCTGTAAGCCGGTAAAATATCCTGTGTCCTGGTAAGGGCCTCCGTTCAAACTGAATTCAAAACCTGAACCACCAGAAGCAGTGGCGGTAATGGTACCGTTGTTCTGGTTAAGCGTGGCGGGTGTTTGGGTGGCAGTAACCTGGAAGTTAAGCGTTTCACAGGAAGGTACCGGTATCTCATGCTTACATGCGAACTGGATCAGCAGCATACTCAAAGCAATGAGACCGGCAATTGAGAAAGTAAGATTTCTTTTCATAAACATCGGATTTATGGCTTTTAAATGATGTGTTCACCTGCTTACTGAAAAACAATACAGGTTGTGTATCCGGGGATCGAAAAACAAGCCAATCCAAGTAAAATTCCGGTCAAACAGCGCTGAACCTGCAGGAGCGGGGGTTGAATCTGTAAGCGGGGGACAGAAGGGTTGTTATTCAGAAAGCCAGTCTCTGAAATCATGGGCACGATCAATGGCAACGATCGTATCAAGGCGGGTAGGCGGGCAAAGTTTTACATTGATCCGGGAACGGGTATGCGCCTTCATCTCTTCAATGGCATGGTGGCCAATGATGAACTGCCTGTTTATGCGAAAGAATATCCGGGGATTGAGCATTTCTTCTATCTGGTCAAGGTTAAAATCAAGCGGCAAGCGTCTGCCGTCATTGGTACAAACAAAATTTGTTTTGTTCTCTGTATAGAAATAGGCAATGTCGGTGACCAGAATGGATTTAATGGTATCGCCGAGTTTAATGATAAACCGGTCTTTATATTTTTTTGCCGGCTGCTGTATGGCTTTCAGTATTTCGGCATAATCAATGTTGAATGAGGGAGAGCGCTGAAGCATCTTGAGTTTTTCAACTGCCCGTTTTACATCTGTTTCATCAATAGGCTTAAGTAAATAATCCACGCTGTTAACCTTAAAGGCCTGCATGGCGTAGCTTTCGTATGCCGTGGTAAAAATAACGGGGCAAACGATTTTAACGCTGTTGAATATCTGAAAACTGTTCCCATCCGACAACTGGATGTCCATAAAAACCAGGTCGGGCATGGGGTGTGTATGAAACCAGTTTACTGCTTCTGTAATGCTGGTGCCGGTGCCCACGATCTCTGCATCAGCCACCACCGCAGTGATGATCTTCTGCAGGCGGTTGAGGGCCTGCTCTTCATCTTCGAGGATCAGAATCTTCATAGTACCATACTATATTGAATAAATCAGTGGCAATTTTACAATAAATTCTTTATCCGTTCTTTTAACCACAATAATTTTCTTTGTTAAAAAACGATACCGGTTCCTGATATTCTTCAGTCCAACCCCCTCGCTTTGTTCTTCCTGCAGTTTCGGGGTGATATTGTTTTTTATTACCAGCATATCGTCTTCCGAAGTAAATGTAATATGCAGGGGCCTTTCTTTATTGATGGTATTGTGCTTAACGGCATTTTCTGCCAATAATTGTAATACCAGTGGCGGGATCAGTGTTGATTGCTTCAGTACCAGGTCAACATCCATATTTACATGCAGGGCATTCCCGTATCTTTTTTTCTGGATGAACAGGTAAGCGTTAAGCAGTTCAAGTTCTTCTCCCAGGGTGATCAGTTCCTTCAGGCTGTACGCCGTCATCTTCCGGTAGAACTGGCTCAGGTGTTTTATCATTACCGAAGCTTCTTTGGGATCATCTTCTACAATATTGAGTAATGCATTGAAACTGTTGAAAAGAAAATGAGGGTTCACCTGGTTTTTCAGGGCATCGTACAACAGTTGGATCTTTTCACGTTCAGAATGTTCCGTTCTTCTTACCTGCTTTACTCTTTGCCGGAAGAAAAAATAAATGAGCGCTGCCACCAGCACTACGGAAAGCAAACGGAACCACCAGGTTGTCCAGAACGATCTGTTGATCGTAAACCGGTAAGATGCAACCGGCGATACATCAAAGTTTTCATTGGCAGAAGCACGCACTTTCATGGTATAGTTCCCCGGGCGCAACTGTGAAAAGTTGATCACCCTGTCGCCGGTGGTTTCCCATTTTTTACTGTAACCATCCAGCCAGTATTGAAATTTTAATTTATCGGCTGCCCTGTAGCAGGCTGCCGCCAGTTTAAAACTGAAGTTATTCTGGTTATATGCAAACAGCATTTCCTTTGCGGTATCCAGTGTCTTGTTGAACAAGCTTACCCGTTCAATAACTGCTGTTGGAACAAAGCCTGCAGGAGTGGAGTAGGTGTTCAGGCAAACGATGCCGTTGTTAGTGCCGATCCATATTTTCCCGTCCCGGCTTTTCGTTATAGAATTCAGGTTGGGCTGAAGTTCGGTAAAGCCGGATTCACTTCCTAAGTGCTGTGCAATATTCTTCCTGGGATTGAAAATATCAATCCCTTTCTTGTTTACCGCAATGATGTTGTCAAAATCATCTACAGCTATTGAAGTGATGGTGATGTCTGTTAAACCGTTCTTTGTGTCATACCGGATGAACTTATTGCCATCGTACTCAAACAGGCCATCGTTGTATGTACTTATCCAAATGTGCTGGTTCTTGTCTTCTGCCAGGGAATAGGCAACTTTAGACGGGAATAATTTGTGGGAGAAGAAATTGGTGAACATCCCGTTCTCAAAAACGGCAACACCGGCTCCATCAGTAGCAAGCCACACCCTGTCTTTTTTATCGATCAGTATGTGATAGACATAATCACTTCCGATCCCGTCTTTTTTGTTGTAATTGGTATATTCAATTTTTTCTGCCAGGTCGTAGTTGCTTTCTTTAAGCTGAAACCTGGCCACCCCATTGAGTGTTGATATCCATACCTGGTTGCCTTTGCCCGCAATGTTCAGAATATTGCCATAGTAGGCCATCGGGTTTTCTTCTATCCTTCGCCATTTACCGGTTTCAATATTCATGCGGAACAATCCTTCCCCCATCGTACCTATCCACAAACAGCCGAACCGGTCTTTGTAAAGACTGGTGATATCGATGTGGCTGGCAGGAGGGGTTATATCGTAGCCCCGAAGATCATCCCCGGCAAAATTATCCTGCCGGCTCCTGTACAGGCGCAGATCGGGTGTAAACCAAAGCCGCTTTTCCTCATCAGCAAGTATGGAATGTACATTTGTAAAATTAACTTTTGGGGCAGCAAACCAGTAGCGTAAGAAATCGCCGGTAAACCTGAGTAACTTTCCTTCGGAAGCAGCCCAAATATTGCCTTCGTTATCACGTTGCATGTCGGTAACCCGCTTCATTGGATTCTCTTCCCTGAAAATATTCTCAGAAAATGATGCACCGGACTTATCGTATGCGATTATGCCTTTTTGATCGGTGGCAATAAAAAAATTGTCTTTAAGATCAATGATGTCGTTTACCTGGCCGTATTGCCAGCCGGTTTTATAACT
This sequence comes from Ferruginibacter sp., assembly GCA_035328475.1. GTDB lineage: Bacteria > Bacteroidota > Bacteroidia > Chitinophagales > Chitinophagaceae > Ferruginibacter. The sequence goes on along the minus strand of DAOLIP010000019.1, from coordinate 2,186 downwards.
GGTGTCCAAAAGCTTTTTTTCGGCTGTTCCAAAAAGAATGATGCCCTTCGACTGCATGCCTACGAGCAGACTGTTTTTTAAGGTTCCCCGGGCAATACAGGTAACAATATTATCCGGCATGCCATTGCGGGCGGTAAAAATCTGTATGTCTTTTTTACCCGCTGTAAAGTTGATGAACGATAAACCCCTGTCGGTTCCGGCGATCAGTTGTTTGCCATCCTCGCTGTAGAGACAGTTCACATGATCATCGCTGAGACCGTCTTTTGTATTCAGGTTATAGAGGCGTTCATTGTCGTAGTAAAAAATGCCTTCTCCGGCAGTTGCAAACCATATTTTTCCTGGTTGGTCTTCGTAAATGGATGTGATGTATTCACCGGGAAGTTTATCCTGTACTTTAAAGAAGGAGACCTGCTGGTTTTTTATGGTGAGGATCTTCCCATTGTTGCACCCCGCCCAGATTATGCCGTTGCGGTCTTCGTGCAGGGCAGTGATATGCAGATTCATGTTTCCGGGGAGCTGGACCCTTTCAGGAACCACCGCATTATATTTAAATATGCCTTCCGATGTACCAATCCATAAAAATCCGAAGTGGTCTTTCAGTAATACCGTAGCTTTTATGGTCAGGTTGTCTTCTTCTATATCTACCGTTTTATAAAAGGGGTATTGGGCAAAAGACGCAGGTATGCAGAGGAAAGAATAAAGGAGAATGAATAACGGCCTTATACGGTTCATTGTTTTACGAATTCTGCAGTTACGGTAATATCTATTTCTGAAGCCAGTTTCTCATGCACGATCCGGGGGATCTTGATCTCATGTTCGGAAAGCAGAACGGTAAACATGCATACAAGTTTCATTACCCCGTTCTTCATCGTTATGTCGCCCTGCAGTATTCGTTCCTGCTCCACTCCATGTATGCTGAACTTGCCTTTTGCCCTCAGGTTATACGTTCCGTCTTTGGTAAAATCATCTTCTTCAATGATGCGGCCCGAAAAGCTGGCGGCCGGGTATTTGTCGCTTTCCATATAGTTCTCATTGAAATGTTCTTTCTGAAGGGGACCGTTGAACCCATCAAAGGATTTAATACTTACTGAAAAGGCGAAAGTTCTTCTTTCAACGTCAATGATGCCTTTCAGCTGTGACGATGATGCTTTGATAAGTTCCAGCTTGGCATTTGAATGAAAGGAGACCTGGCCTTTTTTTATGACATAAATGGCAGGAGCAGGACTTTGGGAAAAGCCTGTAGTGAATAAAACGCAAATAAAAATGCAGGCATTTTTAAACAAACTCATGACAGGTATGTGTGTGCTGATATAACGGGTTAATATTATATAAATATTCTGCTTCCAAATGTAACATATGTTACACCGGGAAACAGAAATGATACAAGTAGAGTAGTTTTTTTACCTGAGAAATTATACAGGGTAGTTTAACAGGGGTCACCTGGTCTGATGAACAACTATCTTCTCCGTGATATATTCATCCTTCAGTTTTATTCTTACATAATAGATACCGCTTTGCAAATGTGGCAGTGTTACAGGGAAAGCCCCGGACAGGTTATTGATCACCCGCTGAAATACTTTCTTTCCATCTGCCGAAAAGACCGTTATGAATTCAACCGGTTTTTCCGAGATCACATTCAACTGGCTATTGAGCACCGGTATGGGATAGATCAAAACGCCATTCAGTTTTTTATCAACCGAAACCGTGTCTGAATAGGATATACGGCCATTCCTATCGGTGATCTTTAAGCGGTAGAATAATTTTGTGAACAGGGATATGGTATGGCGGAAACTGTAATTATTTGAAGGCGGAATGTTGATGGCATTCACACGGCCTGCTACTGTGAAATTTACCGCATCTGTTCCAAATTCAATTTCAAAGAATGAAACATTCTGCTCGTTCACTGTTCGCCAGGTTATTTCATTGTATCCATTGAAGGCAGTGGCCGAAACGTCGAGCAGGGTTACGGGCAGTACCGTACTGGTGATCACTTTATAAAGTACCCCGTTCCGTGATAGTGTATACAGATCGCCATTCTCTGCTTCGCCATAACCCGCAATGTTGCCGGGCAACCCGCTTTGCAGGATTGTATTCCATCCCCCAGCCCCGTTTGATTTTATAAGCCAGGTATTACCCGATACATAATCGGAACAGATATAGTACCCATACATGGCTGCAAATTCAGC